>NZ_JACJTH010000014.1:0-42217 GCF_014698595.1 Synechocystis sp. FACHB-908
CTTTTTTTGCCGAAATATTCTCCTGATTTAAATGATATTGAGCATGACTTTAGTGCCTTGAAACGAGCTAGAATGTACGCTCCTATTGACACGTCTCTTGATGAAATTATCCGTTCTTACTGTGGCGTTTAGCGTCTCAGCCTTATTTGAAACTACTATACTTTTCTAACTTTCCTTGAGTCGACCCAATTGCCCCAAGCGTTCCTCGATCGCCGTCAGGCCTTGCCAATTGACCAAATCCTTTAACCAAGGGGGCGGTGGATTATTGCCGTAGTCGAGTAATTGACTGGAGCGCAGAAAACAATGGAATGCCAATTCACTAGCGGTGGCCATGGCCCCATCCTGGGTTTGCAGACGGTTGGCCCCACTGAGGTAATGACCCAAAATGCTCGGACTGCGGTGGCCGATGTAAATTTCCCTGGCTCGCTGAACTTTCTCCACCATGGTCCAGGGGTCTTCCATGGCTAACAGTAAAATATGGGGGCAAAACTCATTGATCCAACTTCCACAGGCCTCTAGGTCTTCGACGATCGCCACTAGGCCGTAATGGGCCAAAGCCTTTTCCGTATGTACAGAATGTTCCTGCTCCCGACAATAGCGATTGACTGATTGAATCACCTCTTCCCCCAACTCCAGGCGATCGGTCAGTAGCACTGCGCTGGCATTGGGATATTGTTCGGCATGGGCTAACAAATCCAGGGCTAGCCATTGTCCGTTAGCTTCACCGTCCGCTAGCACCATTAAATTTGTCCTAGCCAGGGTTTGGTCAATGGTTACCACACCACTCACCAATTGTTTAGCCGCCATCACCCTTGGGCAGCCTGCCCCTGTAATGGACTCCACCGGGGCAATATTTTTTGCTCCCCAGGTCAGCATGGCGATCGCCGGCACCCCAGCGGCCAGATAAATTTCTTCAATGCCCATTTCCTGGGCCGCCACCAAAATAGTCGAACTAATGGTTTCCGTCACCAAAACCCGTTCCGCCACCCCCACAGTCTTGGCCAACATCCCCTGGCGGAGTAAATTGCCCAGGGCATCGCCCCTTTTTGCTTCTAGATAAAAACCAGCTCTTCTGACCGGATAAAACCTTTGTCCCCGCACTGTGCCATCTTCCGGAAAGCTTACTTGGGTCTTGGGCAGTTGCGGGCGGTAAACCTGCTCCAGGGCAGCGCAAGCCTGGCGAATCACCGACAATTTTTCCTGGCTAATGCGTTGATAAGCCGCATCCAACTCCGCTCCACTAACTCTGGGGGGAGCATCCTGGTCCATGGCAGCCCAATGCTCCATCGCCGCCACCACCTGGGCCATGACCGGCCAGGGGGAAGGAACGGGACGATGATGTAAACGTCGCAACTCCTGAACAATGTCACCGGACTGGGTGATGAGACGTAACATGGCAACCAATTTGCTCCCAAACAGTCAACCCCAGGCAGAGTGCCCAGTTCTGTTTTAGCTTAACGTTTTTACCCCTGAAGTTCCCTGTGTTGCCCATTCCCCCTGGTCTATCTGAAAGGTCAAAACAGAACCCTTACTAGGGTCAAAGGTTTAATCGTTGGATTGTCAATCGTTTAAACGGGTGGGAGCATATCAGTCAAGGCAAATTATCCGGTGCCCAATGGGCTTTGGTGGAAATTAGATTCCGGTATCGTTTTTTTTCCCCCTCACTAAATCGGGGATAAGGGATAGTCCTAGGGCGATCGCCGTTGCGGGAATAACCACAAAAAGAATCACATTATTAAATATATGTAAATTCTGATTGTGGGTAGCATCAAGCACCAAATAGGCAGTGTAGGCAATGTAATAGAACAGGAATAAAAAGCCCTCCCAGCGGTCAATTAATCTGCCGGTAATAAAGACAGGCAAACAAACTAGGGCAACGGCAAACATCACAGGAATATCAAAGTTAAAAGCAGAGTTAGAAACCTGGATACCGTTGGGGGAAAAAATGGCGGCAAAACCCAATACGGCCAAAATATTAAAAATATTACTGCCCACCACATTACCCACCGCAATATCCCGCTCCCCCCGGTAACTAGCCACTACAGAAGTGGCCAATTCTGGCAAAGAAGTCCCCGCCGCAATTAGGGTTAAACCAATTACTAATTCACTGATGCCTAGGCTTTTGGCAATGGCCACGGAGCTTTTCACTAATAAGCTAGACCCCAACACAAGCAGGGCAACGCCCCCTACAACATAAGCAATTTGAATGAATATCTGTTTGCCGGTTTTAGGCACAGGTTCCCCAAATTCTTTGAGGTATTCTTCGGTGACATCGGGGTTATTTTCTTTTTTACTTTGCCGGATCAGAAAAGTTGTGTAGAGAATGGCTCCACTGGCTAAAATTACGCCATCAACTCGACTAATTTGCCCATCCCAACCAAACATTAGCAACAGTCCAGAGACCCCAATCAAAATGGGAATATCTAAGCGAATTAACTGTTGGGCCACAATAAGGGGTGTAATGATGGAACAGACCCCCAGTATCAACAACACATTGAAAATATTACTGCCCACCACATTGCCAATGGAAATATCGGCCTGGCCGGCGATCGCCGCTTGGAGACTAACCACCATTTCCGGCATACTCGTACCGTAGGCCACAATGGTTAAACCAATAATTAAGGGAGAAAGCCCCGCCATCAAGGCAATGCGGGAAGCCCCTTTGACTAAAATTTCTGCCCCCGCCACTAAAATGCCTAACCCCAGAATTAAAAACGGAATGGTCAACCAAGTCATCATGTTTGCTCTCAATAAGCCCAAGTGAAAAAACCTAACCTGCCTTTTGTACGGCCCGAAGGTAAAGCCGCTGGACCTTACCGAGAAATTTATCAAGGGACGATTTGGGGTGGCCATGGCCAGGATCTGATTCCTGCAGGGAGGCAAGCAACTGGGCTTCTTGGGTTTGAATATCGCCGTCACTATAGAGCAGACCACTTAATGCTTCTAGCAATTCGGAATATTCCTGCTCACTGGGATAATCTCCTAAATACTCATTTACCCAGGCATAACATTGGGGTGCTTCTACGGATTTTAGTTCTGACAAAAGGGTCTGTAATTCCAGATCATTTTCTAGTTCATATCCTGCCGCTAAGCGGCGTAGATATTGCCTTTCTTCGACTTCGATTACCCCATCTAGCCAGGCGGCCCCAATCAGAATTTTGAGTAGTTGTTTAGTTTTAGCAGTTTTTGTCATGGCGCATTACCCCCCAGGGATGGAATGGTACAGTTAACTCAGCTAAAGTTCCCGACCAAGAAATAAGTCCCATATATTACTTTTGAGGCGTTGATCCCCTGGCCAGAATTTTGATTCACTGTTTCTATTGTGGGGGGGAAGAGTCGATCGCCGTTAGGATTGTTAAGCTTTCTTCAAATTTGCAATGAAAAAACCATCTTGGTGGTGGTGATGGGGCAAGATAGTCAGCATCCCTGATGTTACCGAGTTAGTTTGACCTTGGGGACTAGTCCACTCAAAAGGCTCCGATCGCCAATCTTCATGATCTTGCAAAAACCGTTCAATCTGAGCTTCATTTTCCGCCGGATTCAAGGTGCAGGTGGAGTAAACCAGGGTGCCACCGGATTTCACTAGAGGGGCGATCGCCTTTAATAGAGCCTGCTGGAGGGGCAGAAGGGTGGCAATGGTAGCGGGAGTTTGTCGCCACCGCAGGTCCGGATTGCGATGGAGAGTTCCTAGGCCAGAACAGGGCACATCCAGCAAAGCTCGATCCACCAATTCCACAGGAGGTTTGACTCCCGGTTGAGTTAAATCTCCTTCCCAAATTTTAATGCTGGTTAGTCCCAATCTTTGTTGGGTAACGGCCAATTTTTGTAACCGCCAACCATGGCGATCGCCAGCATAAATTTGTCCTTGATCTCCCATCAACTCGGCTATGTGGGTGGTTTTGCCGCCGGGGGCCGCACAAACATCAAAAATAGTTTCCTCCGGTTGGGGATTAAGGATTTGGGCCACCCATTGGGCACTGGCATCCTGCACTGTCCACCAACCCTCCGCAAACCCTGGCAGTTGGGTGATGGCCCCGGTTTTTCCGCCCAATCTTAAACCCTGGGGCAAACCTGCCATTGCCGTGGTGGTTAGATTAAGTTCCGCTAGGCTTTGGGCCACTTCTACTCTGCTAGTTTTTAACGGGTTAATGCGTAGATCTAGGGAAGGATTTTGATTGAAATAGGCACAGAGAGATTCCGTTTCTGCCTTGCCCCAGGTTTGCTCGAATAACTCCATTAACCAATCGGGAAAACTATATTGCTCCCCCAAACTGATTTTTTCCTGGTCTAAAATGTTCTTTCCCTGTTCCTCCGCCCGTTGGTAGCGACGCAACATACCGTTGACAACTTTACTTAATCCCTTTAAGCCATTGGCCTTGGCCAAATCCACACCGGTATTGACCGCCGCTGAAGCCGGTACCTGGTCTAGGTAACGCAGTTGATATAGTCCCAGTTGCACAATCCGTCTTAAATCCGGAGGTTGCTTACCAATGGGGCGATCGCCAAGTTGTTCAATTAAACAGTCTAGGGTTCTTTGTCTGCGTACCACTCCGTACACCAATTCCGTACAAAAACGGCGATCGGGGGGAGACAATGGATGTTTTTGCAAAGCCCGGTCAATGGCCACATCAGTGTAACTATCCCGGCGATTGATGTCTCGCAGAATCAAAAAGGCCAATTGTCGAGCCGAAATCATAGGCAATGCAGTTTCAGCCAATTACTATCAATCAATTACTGTTGGGGGGCACTGGGCACGGTGTTACCCATCCCAGGTAAATTGGGCGATTGGGAGTTGGGGTCAGGGCTCATGGCGCCTCCACCGGGAAAACCAGGATTCATACCAGGATTGGGAGACACATTGCCATTGGCATCGGGCATACCTGGTAAGGGAGTGTTACTAAAATTAGGGACGCCCGCACCGGAACCCCCAGGATTCGAGTTATTAAAATTGGACATTCCCGGATTGGCACCATTGGGGAATGCGTTGCCCGGAGTCATGCCCGGTAATCCCAAATTAGGATTATTAAAGCTATTGGGGTTCATGCCCGAGGGAGTTTGGCCATCGCCGGGTAAAGTCGCTAAAGCCACCCGATCGCCGCCCACGGTTCGCAGAGTATCCAGTAATTGCACCACATCGTTATAACTGGCATTGCGGGAAGCATGGAGCACAATCAAACCGCTGGGATTGTATTGGTGATAATTTTGCAGGGCACTAACCATCTGCTCCTGGCTTACCGGCTGTTTTTCCACATAAAGTTGCCCCAGATCGTCCAGGCTCACCATAAACATTTCCCGCATTTGGGGAGCCCCAGTGCTAGCTCGGGGTAAATCTAAACTAATGGCTTGTTGTCGGGATAGCCCCACCGCCCCCAGGATAAAAAAGGTCAGAATACAGAAAACAACGTCAATCAGGGGAATAATCTCAATGCGCACTTCCCCCTGGTCATGTTGGTTATCCTGCCAGAGGGACAGGGGACGGGTGGGATGGTAAATGGACTGGAATTTACGGTGGGACTTGGGGGCTTTAGGGGAAGATGCCATGGTGATGGGAAGGAGAAAAAACCGGACTCAATCCTGGGGAAGATGCCTAAAAATAGGCTCAATCAACCTCCCCAATCCTAACAAGCCTGGAAAAGTTGATTCCAGCAAAACTATTGGGGCAAACTTTCCGCTTCCGGGCTGGGGGTTAGGCCGTCATCGTAGGCCATTTCCTCTTCAAACCAGCGTTGGCGATAGAGCACCTCTAGTTCACTGCCTACTTTACGGAAGACTCGCATTTGGTTGAACCATAGCCCCTGAAACACACGGTAAAAGGCCAAACTAACAATGGCTATGATCAAACCGGCCGCTGTGGAAATCAGTGCTTCCCCAATACCAAGGGTGACTCCAGCGGTGGAAGCTGTACCCAAATCGCTAATTTGGATGGAACTAAGGGATTGGATCAAACCCAACACGGTACCCAACAGTCCCAATAGGGGGGACAGGGCAATAATGGCTTCCAGAATTTTGTCTCCCCGCCGCATGAGAGCCAATTGATCGTCCGCCGCCGACTCCAACGCCAGGTGAAAAACCTCTGGGTCTGGGTGGGGCAAACGCAATGGAGCCAACAGATATTTAGCAATGGGAAAACGACGACTGTCCTGGGCGACTCGAATGGCCGTATCCCAATCCCGGGCCGCCGTGTCTAAAATACGGGAAGCCGTTTGGGAGCTTTTGAGAATGACTTGGCCCCAAAACCACAACCTCTCGATGATGGTGCTGACGGACAAAATCGATAGGAGAAGCAGGGGCCACATGGCCACGCCGCCCTTTTGCATCAACTCAATGGGATTCACTGCTATTCATTGCCTCCATTGCAATATGTGCGACTAGAAAAGTATTCAACTTTACGGGGAAATAAGGGACTAATCCCTTGGCGATCGGGCTTAACCACAGACAATCCTAACGCAAGCATTCTCCCACCTAGAGAGATTGACCGGTGTTAAGTTCGCCTTAGCCCTCGATATATTTTAGATCTACTAGCTTCTGCCAGATTTTGCCCACGCTTTCATCCAGTTCCTCTAGGTCGGTGCGGCATTCCACATCGGGATTGGTGGGGGGCTCATAGGGGTCATCAATGCCAGTGAAACCTTTAATTTCTCCACTGCGGGCTTTGGCATATAAACCCTTCACATCCCGCTCCTCGCAAACAGCCAAGGGCGCATTGACAAACACTTCGAGAAAATCCCCAATGGTGTGTTTCACTTCCTGACGGATGGCTGCGTAGGGAGAAATGGCGGAAACCAAGACGATCACACCGTTGCGGGTGAGCAAATGGGACACAAAACCAATACGGCGAATATTGGTGTCCCGGTCTTCCTTGCTAAAACCGAGTCCTTTGGTCAAGTTGGTACGCACTACATCACCGTCTAGCACTTCCAGACGGTAACCGCTGTCCCGTAATTTCTTTTCCAATGCGTGGGTAATAGTGGTTTTCCCCGCTCCACTCAGTCCCGTTAACCAAATTGTTACGCCACGTTGTTGCATAGATAATCTAGGAATTTTTCAAAAATTGTCGATCCCGCCGAGGATTTTTCGCAGAATTTGCACAGTAAAGTGCCGCCCTTGAGCTTAGCTTTTTCGTTCCCCGTTGACAATGGCGGTTTTACTTCAACTTTCCCTAGAGTTAGCAAATTTGCTTAACCTTTTCATAGTCTAACCATAAGTTTTTCTTAATTTCTCTATGAAAAACTGGAGCGGGGCCAAGTGATCGTCCTTCACCGATGGGGAATTTTGCTGTCCGTTGGCGATCGCCAGCACCGATTGAAGGTTTTGCCCCACTTTTTCCTGATTGAGAAATTTCTAAAGCAATTATGACCATTAACAGCGGCGTTAGTTTGATTAGCAAAATTGGCGGCTTTGCCAGTAGCAACGGGGCAGAAATTCCCGCCTTCGACCCCGGTACTAAGCGCCTATTTGTGGTCGCCGGTGACGTGATTGAAATTCTAGATTTAGCCGACCCCACTAACCCCGTCAAGATTGAAGATTTAGCCCTAAATTTCGATGGCATTCCCCCTGGTTTCAGTCCTGTGCCCAACAGTGTGGCAGTGGGTAAGGCCGGCACTCCCAGTGCGGGAATTGTGGCTGTATCTCTGGCAATTCGAGATGATTTGAATAACCAAGAAGCTGGTCAAGTGCAGTTTTTTGATGCAACCACAGGGGCTTTTTTGGGCAAAGTCTCAGTGGGCTTTCTGCCGGACATGGTTACCTTCAGCCCTGATGGAACCAAAATTTTGACTGCCAACGAAGGGGAACCTAACGAAAGCTACACAGTTGACCCCGTTGGTTCAGTAAGTATTGTTGATATTACCGGGGGATTTACTAATTTAGTTGCCCAGAATGCCACTTTTGACGGTTTTAATGCTCAAAAAGCCGAATTACAATCCGCCGGCGTCAGATTTTTGGGGCAAATTTTTGATGCTGACGGTAACGTTGTCCGAGAAAGTACCGTAGCGGAGGATTTAGAGCCCGAATATATTGCCTTCAGCGGTGATGGAACCAAAGCCTGGGTAACTTTACAGGAGAATAACTCTGTCGCTCTAATTGATATTGCCACCACCACCGTGGAAGCGATTTTGCCCCTCGGTTTTAAAGACCATAGCTTGCCCGGTAATGGATTGGATGCCAGTGATCGTGATGGTGGGATCAATATTCAAAACTGGCCCATATTCGGGATGTACATGCCCGATAGCATTGCTTCTTTCGCCGTTGGTGACCAGACCTATTACATCACTGCCAACGAAGGGGATGCCCGCAATCGTCCCTCTGATGATGACCTTTTACCCCCTCCCTTTGATGGCGAAGGAGATATTTTTATTGAAGAGGCCCGGATTAAAGATTTAGTTCTAGATCCCATCGCCTTTCCCAATGCCGCTGAGTTGCAGGCCGATCCCGCCATTGGCCGTCTGACGGTAACCACCAAGTTAGGGGACACCGATGGGGACGGGGATTTTGATGAACTTTATGTCTATGGTTCTCGTTCCTTTTCCATTTGGAACAGCAGCGGCAATTTGGTTTACGACAGTGGCGAAGATTTTGAGCGCATTATTGCCGAAGCCATCCCCGACTTTTTCAATGCCAGTAACGACAATAATGACCTAGACAATCGTAGTGATAATAAAGGCCCCGAACCGGAAGGGGTAACAGTGGGCACCATTGATGGCCGTACCTACGCCTTTGTGGGGCTAGAGCGCATTGGCGGTGTGATGGTTTATGACGTGACCACCCCCCAATCCCCTGAGTTTGTTCAATATATTAACCCCCGGGACTTTACTGTTGATCCTGAGTCCAATCTGACCGATTCCGGCCCAGAAGGATTGATTTTCATTAATGCCGCCGATAGTCCCAATGGCAAACCATTGCTGGTGGTGACTAATGAGGTTAGCAACACGACTGCTGTTTTTGAAGTTAACGTACCTACTCCCCAGCCCTTCCGGTTGCAGTTATTCCATGCTGCTGACCAAGAAGCCGGAGTTCCCGCATTGGATGATATTCCCCGTTTTTCCGCTGTACTCAATGCTCTTGTCCAGCAAGACATTGATAATGACGGTACTGCGGGCTTTGCCAACACCTTGATTCTCTCCTCCGGCGATGCCTACATTCCTGGTTTGTTCCTATCCGCTTCGGAAGATGTGTTTGGCGGTGTGGGTCGGGCCGATATTTTGATTCAAAACGAATTAGGATTCCAGGCGATCGCCTTTGGTAACCATGAATTCGATTTGGGGACGGCATTAATCCAGGATTTGATCGGTGGTAATGGTGAAGATAACTTCCCCGGTACTAACTTCCCTTACCTGAGCAGTAACCTTGATTTCACCACCGATGGCAATCTTTCTGGTTTAGTGGTGCCTGACCATCAAGCCCCTCAGCCCAACAGCATCGCCGCCACTACGGTAATTGATGTCAATGGCGAAAAAATTGGCATTGTCGGGGCCACTACCCCCACCATTACTACTATTTCTAGCCCCGGTGGCGTAACGGTTAATCCTCAACCCTTTAACGGTGTTCCAACCCCTGAACAGCTAGATGCTTTGGCGGCGGAAATTCAAGCGGACGTTGATGGGTTACTCGCTGCTAATCCCGGTCTGAATAAAGTGGTGCTTCTGGCCCACATGCAACAAATTGCCATTGAGCAGGAATTAGCTGTTCGGTTGAAGCATGTTGACATCATTGTAGCCGGTGGTTCCAACACCCGTCTGTTGGATGAAAACGATCGCCTCCGGGCTGGGGACAGTGCCCAAGGTATTTACCCTATTATCAAAACCGATGCCGACGGTAACCCTGTAGCAGTGGTCAACACCGATGGTAACTACAAATATCTTGGTCGCTTAGTCATTGACTTCAATGAAAACGGGATCATTATTCCTGAGAGCTATGATCCCAATATCAGTGGAGCCTACGCCACCGACGACCAAGGGGTAGCGGATCTCAATGCCGCTGGATTGATCGACCCAGAAATTCAAGCCATTGTCGACCAACTGCGGGAAGTCATTGTTGCCAAGGAAAGTAATGTCTTTGGCGTTAGTAATGTCTATCTTGAAGGTTCACGCCCGGCCATTCGCCAACAGGAAACCAACTTAGGCAACCTCACCGCCGATGCCAACCTGGCGATCGCCAAAACCATCGATTCCTCTGTGGTTATCTCCCTGAAAAATGGGGGCGGTATTCGGGATGATATCGGTCGGATTCTAGTCCCCACCGGCGGTACCGGAGAACCAGAGCGACTTCCCAACGAAGCTGTTACCGATGCAGAGGGCAATATTGTTAAACCCGCAGGCGGTATTTCTGAAACCGACATTGCCAATGCCCTTAGCTTTAACAATGGCTTGAGCTTGATCACCGTTACTGCGGCTGAATTATTAGCCCTGGTGGAACACGGGGTAGCGGCCAGTGATGGCACCAACCAACAGGGTCGTTTTCCCCAAGTCAGTGGCTTTGCCTTCAGTTTTGACCTCAACCGTGCCCCTGGCGATCGTGTTCTTTCCCTGGCGATCGAAGATGAGGCCGGCAATGACCTGGATGTTGTTGTGCGTAATGGTGAATTGGTCGGAGATCCTAGCCGCACCTTCCGCATGGTCACCCTGGGATTTTTGGCCAATGGTGGTGATGGCTATCCTTTCCCCAGTGGTGAATCTGTTGATTTGGTGGATTTGGTTCTGCCAGCGGATGCTCCCCGCACCGGCCTGGCCACCTTTGCCCCCGATGGTTCCGAGCAAGATGTCCTAGCGGAGTATTTAGCAGCCAACTTCAATAGCCTGGAGACTGCATTTAATCAGGCAGACACTTCCCCGGAATTTGATGTCCGAATCCAAAATCTAGCCTTCCGTGTGGATACTGTTATTGATTCCACTGGGCCCGTTGACCCAATCGCCAATGAGATTGGAGTAGTGGCCGAAAACGGCTTCTTCTTTGTCCTACTTCCTGGGGGCGATGAAGTACAGCTTAAATTTAACAATCAACCCTTTGCCAGTGGCACCTTTGGCAATTGGCAAATTTTGGAAGCAGAAACGGTCAACGGCATCAATCAAGTGCTTTGGCAAAATCCCAACCTTGGTCAGATTGGTGTTTGGAATGCCGACTCCAACTGGAACTGGATTTCTTCGCAAACTTGGCCTACCAATTCCTTCAATACTCTGGAAGCAGAGGTTACCTTCCAGATTGACATCAACAACGATGACCTCCTTGGCGATCGCCTGACGACCGTGGAAAACCAGGGCAACGTCAGTCTGCTGGAAGGCATCTTGGGTAATTACTACGTCCAATCTGGGGATGATTTAACCACACCAATCAAATACCTAGGGGAGGCTTTTGACAACAACCTCGGTAACTGGCAAGCCCTAGCGGCGGAAACTGTACAAGGGGTTAATCAAGTGCTGTGGCAAAATCTCGACACCAACCAAATCGGTGTTTGGAACTCTAGTGCTGATTGGAACTGGATTTCCTCCAATGTATTTGAAGCTGGTTCTCCCCAGGCGATCGCCCAAGCTGAAATTTTTGGTATCCCAACTACCGTCCTAACCACGGCTGACTCCGTTTTAGTCTAATCATCAAAACGATTAGAGCCATACTCCCTGGCAAGCATTTTTAGCTTAATAACCAGGGAGTTTTCCGTTTTGCCCACATTAACTGACATTTTCACTTAGAACTTGACTACTATTGGAGGAGATTTTTGACGTGTCTAACTTAATTATTACCGGTATTATTGACGGACCACTGCCCGGTGGACTCCCGAAGGCGATCGAGTTATACGTCCTAGCTGACATTGCCGATCTCAGTATGTATGGCATTGAAGCCGCCACCAATGGCAATGCGAGCACCGGCCCAGAATTTACCCTCTCCGGCTCTGCAACGGCAGGGGATTACATTTACGTTGCCAGTGAGACATCAGGATTTAATAGCTTTTTTGGGTTTAATCCCAACTTTACCGATGGTGTAGCGAATATAAATGGGGACGATACAATAATTCTTTTTGAAAATGGTTCAATTGTTGATGTATTTGGCGAAATTGGTATAGACGGTACTGGCAGGCCCTGGGAACACCTTGACGGTTGGGCCTATCGCAACAATGGCGCCCTTCCGAGCAGCACTTTCAATGCGTCTGAGTGGACTTTTAGTGGAGTAGATGCCCTGGATGATGACGCGGCAAATGTGAATGCAACTGCTACACCATCTTGGCCGATCGCCAGTTTTAGTGCTGGTGGAACTAATGGACTAGACTTGTCTACCTATGTCCGCATTGGTCGCTATGACCTCCCTGTTCCCACCCGGACAGTGGCCCCCCCTGCTGGCAGTGAGCTAGCCCTGGAGGTTTCCGCCATTACCTACAATCCCGATACCAACACCCTTTTTGTGTTGGGGGATGAAGGAACGGCGATCGTTGAGATTGATAAGCGAGGTCAACTGATAAGCTCCATGACCTTGACGGCGGGGGACTTTGCTGACCCCGAAGGATTAACCTACGTGGGCAATGGTCAGTTTGTGCTGGTGGAAGAGCGGCTACGCCAAGCCAATCTATTTACCTATGCGGCGGGAGGAACCCTAAGCCGGGCCGATGTCCAGGCGGTCACCTTGGGCACCACGGTGGGCAACATTGGTTTAGAAGGAGTTTCCAAAGATCCCGTAACCGGTGGTTTTATTTTCGTCAAGGAAGTTAATCCCCAAGGCATTTTCCAAACCACCATTGATTTCGGTGCCGGTACAGCCAGCAATGGTTCTCCTACCACACAGGACTCCAGCAATTTATTTGATCCGGCTCTCCTCGGGATGACCGATATTGCCGATGTCTTTGCCCTGGCTAATTCCAGCTTTGTCAGTGGGGCGATCGCCAACAATTTGCTGGTGCTGGGTCAGGAAGATGGCAGGTTGGTGGAAGTTGATCGCTCCGGTAATATCCTGAGTGAATTGGTGATTAATGCCGATGCCGATAACCCCCTATCGGTCACAAACCAAGGTTTTGAGGGAGTAACCCTAGACAATGATGGCCTGCTCTACATCACCAGTGAAAGCGGCGGCGGCGATGGGAATCATCCCCAAGTGTGGGTTTATGCCCCTGCGGACTATGTCTTCAACAATGCGGCTCCGGTGACGGTCAGTGTGGCCAATGGAGTAAATAATTTATTGGAAAATGCTAATACCACCTCGGCGATTAAACTCGGCAATATTATTATTGGTGATGATTCCCTGGGAACCAATACGTTGAGTTTATCGGGAGCCGATGCTAGCAACTTTGAAATTGTCGGGAATGGGTTGTTCCTTAAGGCTGGTACTGTTCTAGATTTTTCCACCCAATCCAGTTATGAAGTGACGATCGCCGTGGATGATGCGACCCTGGGCAATACTCCCGATGCCATCACCACCTTCACCCTTGATATTACTAATACTGCCGGAATTTCCGACCTAATTATCTCTGAGGTTGCACCCTGGTCCAGTGGTAATAGCTCTGTGGGGGCAGACTGGTTTGAAGTCACCAATACTGGTGCCAATGCAATTGACATCACAGGCTGGAAGGTTGATGACGATTCCGCCAGCTTTGCCAATGCTTCCGCCCTTGCTGGTGTAACCAACATTGCCCCGGGTCAATCGGTGGTCTTTGTGGATGGTGATGCCAACACGATCACCGCCTTTATTGATCTTTGGTTTGGTGGGACAGCCCCCGCTGGCTTGGCGATCGGTACCTACGGTGGGCCCGGTTTGGGCACTGGTGGAGATGCGATTAATTTATTTGATGCCACGGGTTCACTAATCACAGGGGTAACCTTTGGCTCATCTCCATCCACCTCTCCCTTTAGCACATTCGATAATGCCCTCGGCAACCCCAGCGTCGCTAACCTAAGTACCGTGGGTAGCAATGGAGCCTTCAGTGTGATTGATGCCGGTGAAGGCGTTATTTTAAACGGTTCCCCGGGGGCGATCGCCGGCTCTGTCAGCTCAAATACAACGGTGGGAATTGCAGCCACAGGAGCTACAGGTTCCGAAAATGGCCCCACTCCGGGGGAGTTCACCATTCTCCGCACAGGTGATACCTCAACCGCCTTGGATGTGACCTATAGCATTAGCGGCGATGCGGCTAACGGTACGGACTACGCTGCCATTGATCCCACAACAGTAACGATTCCGGCGGGTCAGTCCCAAGTCAAGATCTCGATTAATCCCATTGATGACGTGATTATCGAATCCACAGAGTCCATCGTAATCACCCTAACGGACACAGCCAATTATGATGTGGCTACCAGTGCCTCCAGCGCTACGGTAAACATCGAGGACAATGACACTCCCATTACCGTCTCCAGGCTCCAAATTACTGAGTTTATGTACTCTGGCGCTGACGGCGAATTTATCGAGTTTACCAACATTGATACGTCGTCTGTGGATATGACAGGTTGGAGTTTTTCCGACAGTGGGCGAGTTGCAGGTTCAGTTGACCTGAGTGCTTTTGGGGTAGTGCAACCGGGTGAGTCGGTGATTTTAACGGAGGCAGACGCCGAGACATTCCGAACAGCTTGGAACTTGCCGGCAACAGCTAAAATTATTGGAGGACTTAGCCAAAATTTAGGTCGTAGTGATGAAATTAACCTGTACGATGCTACCGGTAACTTAGTAGATCGTCTCACCTACGGAGATCAAGATTTTTCTGGCACCATCCGTACTCAAAATTCCAGTGGCTGGATATCGGCTGACCAATTAGCAGATCAGGAAATTGATGCCGATTGGGTGCTGTCTTCAGTAGATGATGCCCAAAACTCCTACGCCTCAACGGGGGGTGATATCGGTAACCCCAGTATCTACATCACAGGTGTCGATCCCACTATAGTTAAAATCCATGAGATTCAAGGCACTGGTACTGCGAGTCCCTTAGTCAACAATGTTGTGACGATTGAGGCGATCGTGGTGGGAGACTTCCAAGACGGAGATGGGGATATCAGTCGCAATCTGCGGGGCTTCTACGTTCAGGAAGAAGATGCAGATGTTGATGGGAATGTTGCTACTTCAGAAGGGATTTTCATCTTTGAGAACGGCAACTTCATTACCGATGTTAACGTTGGCGACAAGGTTCAAATTACAGGAACCGTTGATGAATTCTTTGGTGAAACTCAGATTGATACGATCACCAACATCACGGTAATTAGTTCCGGCAACACCTTACCGACCGCTGCGAATATTACCCTGCCCACTGCCGGTACCACCGAGAGTCAGGGGGGAACGCCCCAGCCCGATCTGGAAGCTTTTGAAGGGATGTTGGTGAAATTCACTGATACCCTGACGATTACGGAAATGTTTAATCTCGATCGCTTTAATGAAATCAAACTCAGCCAAGGCGGTCGTCCCCAACAATTCACCCAGTTTAATGATGCTAATGTGGCAGGCTATGGGGCATACCGAGAGGAAATCGGTGCTCGCACCATTACCTACGATGATGGCCTGAGTGTGCAGAACGCAGAAATTAGCAATCTGGATGGTTTTGGTTCCAGCTTCAGCACCGCTAGTGATATTCGCATGGGCGACACAATCAATAACCTCACTGGCGTTCTCAGCTACCAGTGGGCAGGTAACGCTTCCAGTGGAGCTACTTGGCGGGTGCGCTCTGCTGTAGATGGGACAAATCAGTTTACTAAGGTGAACGATCGCCCTGTCACACCAGAAAATGTTGGCGGTTCCCTGAAGGTAACGGGCTTCAATGTCCTCAACTACTTCAAGACCATCGACCTGTCCGGTGTAAGCACGGCCATTGGTCAAGATCCCCGTGGGGCAGACACCACTGCGGAATTTGATCGCCAAACGGACAAACTGGTTACCGCCTTACTGGCGATCGATGCCGATGTGTTAGGCCTAGCGGAACTAGAAAATGATTTTCTCCCCGGCTCCAGTGGCAATGCTATTGAAAACTTGGTTAATGAGCTTAATGCGGTGGCCGGCGCAGGAACTTACAATTGGGTCAATCCCGGTACTCAGTTTCTTGGCACCGATGCGATCGCCGTTGGTCTGATTTACAAAGTTAGTGCGGTCAGTCTGGTCGGGGATGCTGCCATTTTAAATACCCAGGCTTTCCTTGACCCCAATAACACTGGCGAAAACCGCAACCGTCCAACGGTGGCCCAAACCTTCCGGGATTTAGTTACGGGTGAAACCTTCACCGCAGTGGTCAATCACTTTAAATCCAAAGGTGCTTCCGGTTTAACTGCTGGCGATGCCGGTAATCCCGATTCTGATCAAAATGATGGTCAGGGCTTCTGGAACGATACCCGCACCAAAGCTGCCCAGGAGTTAGTGACATGGCTCAATACCAATCCCACCGGGGTAAATGATTCGGATTATCTGCTTTTAGGTGACTATAATGCCTACGCCCAGGAAGATCCCATTAAAGCTCTGGAAAGCGCTGGTTATGTCAATCTCGGGGCCCAGTTCAGTGGCGGGACCAATACGTCCTATGTCTTTGATGGTCAAACCGGTACCCTGGACTATGCCTTTGCCAGTGCTAGCTTGGCAGCACAGGTAACTGGCGCAACAGAATGGGGGATCAACGCCGATGAAGCAGATGCCCTGGACTACAACCTCGACTTTGGGCGGGATGTCAATATTTTTGATGGTACGGTTCCCTATCGCTCCTCAGACCATGACCCCATAATTGTCGGCCTTAACCTTGCTTCCCCCGTTGAGCCGATCGCCAACGAAATTGGCGTAATGGCCGAAAATGGCTTCTTCTTTGTCCTACTTCCTGGGGGTGATGAAGTACAGCTTAAATTTAACAATCAACCCTTTGCCAGTGGCACCTTTGGCAATTGGCAAATTTTGGAAGCAGAAACGGTCAATGGCATCAATCAAGTGCTTTGGCAAAATCCCAACCTTGGTCAGATTGGTGTTTGGAATGCCGACTCCAACTGGAACTGGATTTCTTCGCAAACTTGGCCTACCAATTCCTTCAATACTCTGGAAGCAGAAGTTACCTTCCAGATTGACATCAACAACGATGACCTCCTTGGCGATCGCCTGACGACCGTGGAAAACCAAGGTTCTACAACTCTCCTGGAAGGCATCTTGGGTAATTACTACGTCCAATCTGGGGATGATTTAACCACACCAATCAAATACCTTGGGGAAGCCTTTGACAACAACCTCGGTAACTGGCAAGCCCTAGCGGCGGAAACTGTACAAGGGGTTAACCAAGTGCTGTGGCAAAACCTCAACACTAATCAAATTGGTGTTTGGAACTCTAGTGCTGACTGGAACTGGATTTCCTCCAGTGTGTTTGAAGCTGGTTCTCCCCAGGCGATCGCCCAGGCTGGCATTTTTGGTGTTGATCTGAATGCTGTAATTTAAGCTCCTAGTTTTCCCACAAGTAATATCCCCACTCCTAATTTTGCAGAGGTGGGGATTTTTTCGTATATGTGATGTCGGGAAATCCAGCAGGCTAGACTCTGTTCGTTCTAACTGTGGTTAACCTTTGGGAGAGAAAAACAGGAGGGGAAACCAACTGCGGTTCAAAATACTATCCGTCAAACTAGGTACTGTCCAATCTAATAGCGTAGCTCGGCGGCTGGCCACGGCGATCGCCGTAATGTCATTGACAAAGGCAGTGTCGAGAATTTCCTGCACAGGGCTACCATGGCGCACTTCGGTAATAATATTCGGCACCAGGGGGCTAAATTGTTGTTTGATTTCCGCTAGCTTGGCTTCCGCCTCCTGACGGCGGATTTCTAACAGTTCTGGACGGCGCATACCATCTTCCAAAATGGAGAGGAAGTAACAGGACTCAACCTTACCGGGGGGAGCCTTTTCCAAGGCACTTTTTAATCTTTCTATTAAATAATTACCCGCAGAACTAGCATCGTAGGGCACTAGTAAATTGCGCCAGAGATGTTGGCACCGCAAAGCCATTTCTTCAACGGTGTAAGTGCTGACCAATTGGGGGCGTAAAATCATCACCGGCACTTTGGTAGATTTCGCCAAGGAAAGGGTATGGCTGCCGAACAGTTTTGACTCTAAGTTACTCCGCACCGGCATGCCATTAATAATCAGATCAATGGCTTCCTGCTCCACCAACTGGTTTACCAAGTCCACATACCGCACGGAGGATACTTCTACTTTGACCTCTATCCCTGGAGGCACCTGACCCACCAAGGACTCCAGATAGGTTTTGGCTTCCTTCAGTTTGCTTTCGTCCACATCGGCTATGTGTTCATCCTCCCAAACGGAGACGGTGTGGAGAAAAATTAGTTTAGTGATGCCAGAGAGGGAAAGTTCTTCTACAAAGCCCGCTAGTCGTTGTAGTCCATCAGAAAAGTCGGTACAAATGAGGCAATGCTTAAACATAATAAAATCTGCCCTCCGCTGGCATGGTTGTTGCTAGTACTTTTGTCAAATTGTGAATCAATCTAATCTAAACCCATTGGCCCTTGGTCAAGATTGACCTTGGTGATCCTGTGGCCCATTTATTTCCCGATATCCACCGCTGCTCCTCTCCATTGGTCATGGGGCATCCAACCGAATGGCACCGGAGGATGCTGGGGCAATGTCAGGGAAAACATCGCTCCCCTGGGCTGATTATCTTGGACTGTGATGGCACCGCCATGGGCTTCGCTCATCATCTTACAGAATGCCAGACCCAAGCCAATTTGGGCAATGTTGGGCATGATGGTGCCCACTTCATAGGGCTCAAAAATTTTGAGCTTAAGTTCGTCCTTAATACCTGGCCCTTGGTCAATGAAGCAGATGGTGACTTTATCCTTATCTTCCGTTATGATCGCCACCTCCACCTTTGCGCCCGTGGGGGAAAACTTAATCGCATTGCTGAGCAAGTTACTAATAATACGCTGAAAAATGGGGGGATCTATTTTTGCAACTAAGGGCTTATTTTCCCATGTCCGTACCAGGGTTAATTGTTTTTGGCTGGCGATCGCCTCGTAATCATCCAGCACAGTCCCCATTAATGCCAACAGGTCGACTTCTTGATAGTCCAGACGAATCTTGCCATGTTCCTGTTTAGACACCACCAACATATCATCCACTAAATGCTGGATTTGTTGCCCGGCCTGGAGCAGGCGATCAAGTCTTTCCGGGGGCAAGGGAGCATCAGAATGACTCCTCTGCAAAACCTGTATCCCCAAAATCAGATTAGTGAGGGGATTGCGTAAATCGTGGACAATCATGTGCACCATTGATTCCCGTTGTTGCAGCAAATTGCCCAAAGCATCATACTGGTGCTTCAGTCGCAACATGGCCTGGATACGGGCCTGTAACTCCAATCCGTTCAAGGGCTTGGAGATAAAATCATCTGCCCCCGCCGCCAAACAATTAGCCAAGCTAAGTTTACTATCCAGGGCCGTCACCATAATAATTGGCAGGGCATGCCACCGAGCCGAAGCACGAATCATCCGACAAACTTCAACGCCACTTAGCCCCGGCATCATGACATCAAGCAACAGGAGGTCCGGCTGAAAGGTATCTAGATTGTCAATAGCTCGTTGGCCACTATCGGCGTAGTTGAGTTCATAACCCTGGTCCGCTAAGAGGGCATCGATAACGTCGAAATTATCGGGATCGTCATCTGCCACCAGAAGGGAAGCTGTTCCCATAGAGCGTTACTGCCGATGCTAATGCTTTGCAGAAGAGGATTCATTCCCCTCTTTTTCAGTGTACCGTGCACTTCCTCGTTCCACTAGATTGGAGCCCAAATATCATCAGAGTACTGCTTTTCCCGGGCCGGCAAATTGTGGACAAACAGTAACAAAAGTTGGCAGTGAACAATTCATTCCCTCCTAAGATGCCATCTTGAGAAAAATTTCACTTTTCCAGGGAGTTGATTTAGTATAGGCGATGAAACCGAAAAATTTTCCCCTTGCTCGTTATGTCCTGGGCGCCATGCTGGCATTTTTATTTGTCGGGGTGGCCCAAGCCCAAACGGAAACCACTTCCATTGCAGAAGTTACCTATGCAATCAATAATCTATTCTTACTAGCTGCAGCAGTTTTAGTACTGTTCATGCAGGCTGGCTTTGCCATGTTGGAAGCCGGGCTGTCTTCCCACAAAAACACAGTTAATGTGCTGTTTAAAAACACTTTTGATGTTTGTGTGGGAGTGTTACTTTATTTCCTTTTTGGCTACAGCCTCATGTACGGCGAAAACCCGGTGTTGGGCGGCTTTTTTGGCTGGGGTGGCTTTGGCATCACCAATAATCTGGATAATGTCGAAGGGCTTAGTCCCCAGGTGGATTGGTTGTTCCAGGCAGCCTTTGCAGCTACGGCGGCCACCATTGTGTCCGGGGCGGTGATGGGGAGGATGTATTTCAAAGCCTATCTAATTTACTCCGCCGTGATTACCGGGTTGGTCTATCCCATCAGTGGCCATTGGAAGTGGGGAGGGGGTTGGCTTGATAAATTGGGTTTCCACGACTTTGCTGGTTCTCTTCTGGTGCATTCCGTGGGAGGCTTTGCAGCCCTGGCGGCGGTGGTGGTAATGGGACCTCGTATTGGTCGTTTTGAGGGCAACAAAATTAATAGTCTGGGTTATCAGGGGATTACATCCAGTTCCCTGGGGGTGTTTATTCTCTGGGTGGGCTGGTATGGCTTTAATCCCGGTAGTCAATTAGCCTTTGTGGGGGCTTTAAATACCAATACAACTATGTTAATTGCGGTGAACACCACTCTGTCCGCAGCAGCGGGGGGATTGGCGGCCTTGGCCTTTGACTGGATTACTGAGAATAAGCGCAAACCTAATTTGCTGGTAACCCTGAATGGTATTTTGGGCGGCTTGGTGGGCATTACCGCCGGTTGTGACACCGTTAGTAATTGGTCGGCGATCGCCATTGGTGTAGTGGCAGGCATTTTGTCGGTGCTGGGCACTAAGCTGTTGGACCGTCTACGCATTGACGATGGGGTGGGCGCTTGGCCTGTCCACGGTTTATGCGGCATTTGGGGCGGTATCGCCGTGGGTATTTTTAGCACCAACGTTGAACATAAACTTAGCGCTCAAATCGTCGGCTCCTTGGTGATTCCCTTTTGGGCCTTCATCACCATGTTTTTCCTCTTCTACGTCATGGATCTTTGGGGCATATTACGGGTAAAACCGTCCCAGGAAAAAGTGGGGCTCGATATTGTTGAACATGGTCAAACCGAGAAAGGGGTGGAGATTGCGTTTGAAGACTAGGCGCTGATTGGCTCAACCCAAAAGTACAGTTAACCCCCAGAATCCGGAAAGGTTGCCCAACTTTGCTAGGATTTTAGGGGGATTTTTGTGCCGTCGTTCCCCCGAGGTTAAAAGGTTAAATGGAAACGCAATGTCGACCCCAGGTTCGTTGCTTAGATCCCATACAGGGCAAGGAAACACGGGTGACGGTAATAGTACGGGGTAGGGCCATTGTGGCCGTTGAAGATGATTCTTACCCGATACCGGCGGATGCGGCGGTTATACCCGGAGAAAATTTGCTTTTGGCCCCTAGCTTGGCAGATCTGTACAGCTACAGTGGTGAGCCTGGGTACGAAGACAGGGAAACCCTCAGTCAATTGGTGAAAACGGCGATCGCCGGTGGGTTTGGGGACGTGGCTATTTTACCCAACACCGATCCTCCCCTGGATCAACCCCAAACTTTGCAATGGTTAAAGCAACGGTTAAACCAGATAGAAGGGGTCAATGCTCACCATCAGCCCCCTGGAGACCCTCAAGCGGAAAATCGGCCAGATTCGGCCCCAGTCCAATGCCATTGGTGGGGGAGTGTCACCCAAGGGAACCAGGGCAAGCAGTTAACGGAATGGGGAGAGCTAGACCAAGCAGGGGTAATTGGCTTCAGCGATGGGGGCGCAATTCAAGATTGGCGGTTACTACAGCGGGCTTTGGAATATGGAGCCATAGCCGGCAAACCTTTAGCTTTGGTGCCCCTTAATCTTTCCCTGCGGGGAAATGGGGTAATGCGGGAAGGGCCCTTGGCGATTCAGTTGGGCCTGCCACCGGATCCGGTGATGTCCGAAGCGGCGGTGATCGCCAGTTTGCTGGAATTGTTGCCCCATTATGGGACTCCCGTGCATTTCATGCGAATTTCCACCGCCCGGGGCGTAGAATTAATTGTCCAAGCTAAAAGTCAGGGTTTAAATTGCACCGCCAGCGTCAATTGGCACCATCTCCTGCTCAGTAATGAGGCGATCGCCCATGGTTTACCGCCCCACACTCCCCACTACGATCCCAATTTGCGTTTTGACCCTCCCCTGGGTAACGAAGGCGATCGGCTAGCGCTAATCGAAGGGGTTAAATCCGGCGTCATTGATGCCATTGCGGTGGACCACCAAGCCTTCACTTACGAAGAAAAGACCCAAACCTTTGCGGAAACTCCCCCCGGGGCGATCGGTTATGAATTGGTTTTGCCCTGTTTATGGCAAGGGTTAGTGGAAAAAAATCTGATAACTCCAATGGCATTGTGGCGAGCTTTGAGCACCAATCCCCGGCGATGCTTAGGTTTACCAGAAGTTAGTAATTCCCGTATTTTGTTTGATCCCGATCAGGCTTGGACCCTAAAAAGGGGCACTTTGCAAACTTCCGCCTACAACAGTCCTTGGTGGAATCACAGCTTAAAAGGTCGAGTGGTGGCGTGGGAAAGTTAATTTGGTCAGCTTTTTAAAATACTTGCAGGCAAACACTGAGATTAATCAGACAAAAAAATTATGGATATTCACCGCTTACCAGCCCTGGCCGATAACTATATTTTCCTCCTCCATGATCGCCAGAGGAATCAGGCCGCAGTGGTGGATCCGGCGGAAGCTAAACCTGTATTGGATTGTCTAGAAACCTTAGGAGCCGATTTAGTTACCATTTATAACACCCATCACCATGGGGACCATGTGGGAGCGAATCGAGAGCTGTTAGCAAAATATCCCAATCTGGAAGTTTACGGGGGAGTCGAAGATCAGGGACGTATTCCCGGCCAAACGGTGTTTCTGCGAGACGGCGATCGCCTCAGTTTTGCTGATAGGGAAGCCACAGTTTATTTTGTACCAGGCCACACTAGGGGCCACATTGCCTACTATTTTGCTCCAGGGTCAGGAGAAACCATCGGGGATTTATTTTGCGGTGACACCATTTTTGCTGGGGGCTGTGGCCGATTGTTTGAAGGCACTCCCGCCCAGATGGTGCAATCCATCGGCAAATTACGCCAACTACCAGATCAAACCCGTCTGTGGTGCGCCCACGAATACACCCTAGGTAACCTCAAATTTGCCCTCACCGTTGACCCCAGCAACAAGGATCTTCAGGAACGGTTCCAGACAGTGCAAGGCGATCGCCAACGGGGCCAGGCCACCATTCCATCTTGGTTGGGCACAGAAAAACGCACCAATCCCTTTCTGCGGTGGGACAATCCAGCTATTCAAGCTAGGGTAGGAATGACGGAGCCAGCTCGGGTATTTGGCAAGCTCCGGGGCATGAAGGACAACTTCTAGCTTTTTGCCGGGAAATAAGCTGATTTAGGCAGAGCTATCAGCTATCTCGATTGTACGCAAGCAGCAATAAGCCAACTCCCTAGCGCAGTCCCAACCAGGCCAACACCCCTTGGTTAGTGAAATATTCGATCACCAGGATGAGGAGAAATCCCACCATGGCAGCCCGGCCATTGAGCTTTTCCGCGTAGTTGTTGAAGCCAAATTTGGGATCTTCCTGCACGGGGGTTTGGTTCGGTTGTAGTTCTTCACTCATGGGATTTCCTGGGATAATTAACTTAGTTTACAATTCTTTACCTTTTAGCTTGAGTAAGTTACCCCGTCAATGGGTACGTCAGAGTTGAAAGGATTATTCATTGCCGCCTGGGCCTGCAATTCCAACTCCAGTAACCTCTGGGCTTCTGCGTCCGCCGCGGCCATTTCATCCAGCCATTGCCACACCAATTGCATCAAATCATCTAAGCCTCTCCGGGTGGCCGCCGAAATGTGCAAACAGGGAGCAGTACTGAATCGTTTTAATTCCGTTTCAATTTCCCCAATCATTTCCCCGTCCAGCGCATCAATTTTATTCAAAGCAATGATCTGGGGTTTTTCCGTTATCCCCCGGCCATAGGCGTCCAACTCCTGCTGAATCACCCGAAAATTGGCGATCGGATCCCCTGCAGTGACGTCTAAAACGTGGAGCAGTAAACGAGTCCGTTCAATGTGGCGCAAAAATTCATGACCCAAACCAATGCCCGCTGCCGCCCCTTCGATTAGCCCGGGAATATCAGCAAAAACGGTGCCATCCCCGGTGGGTTTTCGCACCACTCCCAGGTTGGGAACCAGGGTAGTAAAGGGATAGTCGGCAATTTTTGGACGAGCCGCCGACAAAGCTGCAATTAGGGTGGATTTCCCGGCATTGGGTAAACCAATAATGCCCACTTCCGCCAGCAGTTTTAGCTCTAGCCGTAGCTGTCGCTGTTCCCCCTCCAATCCCGGTAGGGCGTATTCCGGAGCCCGGTTGCGGTTGCTAAGGAAATGTTGATTACCCAAACCACCTTTGCCCCCCGCCGCCACACAAAGCCTTTGCCCAGGGCTAACTAAATCTCCCAAGAGGCATTCCCCGTCCAAGTCATACACCATGGTGCCACAGGGAACTTGCACCACCACATCCTTGCCATTGGCCCCGGTGCAATTGCTAGAGCCGCCTTTTTTGCCGTCTTCCGCTTTAAAAATCCTGGCGTAGCGAAAATCCAACAGGGTTTGCAGATTGGCATCCGCTTCAAAAATTACCGAGCCACCCCGGCCCCCATTGCCCCCGGAAGGGCCCCCTGCTGGCACATACTTTTCCCGCCGAAAGGACACCATGCCATCGCCGCCTTTGCCGCCCTGAACTTCGATCTCCGCTTGATCAATAAATTGCATTCTCTAAAACTTACTTCCTGTTAATTCTGACTAAAAATAGACTTCAATTTTCCGAATAGCCTCTCTCCAAATGATATAACTCTTAGGGTGCTGAGGTGGGCTGTGACTTCGCCATTGCCAAGGATTTTCTTCTGTTTTTCTTAACTAAGCCAATTTCCATGAAGCTTTCGGTTATCATTCCGATTTATAACGAAATCCAAACCATCGAAAAAATTCTCAAAAAAATTACCACGGTAATGCCTGAAATCCCCAAGGAAATTGTCATGGTGGACGATGGCTCTAAGGATGGTACGAGGGAATGGTTGGTGGATACCTTTGGCGATCCGGAACAGCATCCCGTTTTAGCCAACGTCAACTTAGCGGGTAAATTCCAGTGCTTTCCCCTTGATCAATCGGCGGAAACCAACGGCGATCGCCAGGGGAACAGTTTTGTTATGCCCAAGGAATGGGAAGTGAAAGTAATTTTCCATCGTCAGAATCAGGGCAAAGGGGGGGCTCTCCACACTGCTTTTGCCGCCGCCACCGGGGATGTGTTGATTATTCAAGATGCGGATTTGGAATACGACCCCGAGGATTGGGGTCCCATGTGGAAGTTAATTGATGGGGGTTGGGCCGATGTGGTGTACGGTTCCCGCTTCTACGGCAATCCCCATCGGGTGCTCTATTTCCATCATTATTTAGGCAATAAATTGATCACCAGTTTGATTGATTTGGTCTGTAATATTAACCTCACTGACATTGAAGTTTGTTACAAAATGTTTCGACGGGAAGTGTTGGAGGATTTACGTTTAACCTGTAATGATTTCGGTTTCGAAGTTGAATTTACAATGAAGGTAACCCGATCGCCGAAGCGATGGCGAATTTATGAAGTGGGGGTGGCCTATTATGGCCGTACCTTTGCGGAAGGAAAGAAAATCAATTGGCGAGATGGGGTTAAAGCTTTGGGCTACATTGCCAAATTTTGGTTAACCAACGCTTAAGGTTTCGCAACTACAACTTTTATCCTCCGGAGGCACACCATGCAAAGTAAATTTTGGTTTGAATTTCTCCAGACCTTGCCCACCCTGCCAGGGGACACTGTTCCCGTAATGGCCATACAGGCTAGTCCAGGTGAAACTTCAGGAGAGTTAATCATTGCCCAAGCCCCCAATCAGACTTTGGATAATAATAATTCTGCCTTGGGAGGTTTGTCGCCACTGTTATTTTTTCCGGTGGTAATTATTGCGGTCATTTTTCTGATTTTAGTGACCATTTTTCTTTATACCCGCTTTTACGTCATTGCCCCCAATAACGAAGCTTTAGTCAGAACTGGCGGCGTTTTTAAAAAAGAGCAAATGGTGATTCTCCACGGAGGCTGCATTGTCATTCCCGGTTTCCATGAAATTACCAGGGTCTCCCTAAGGGAAATTTCTATCGATGTGGTGCGGGCAGGGAATTTGGCTGTGCGGACCCAGGATTATATGCGGGCCAATATGCGAGTGACTTTCTACGTTTGCATTACCCCCAACCGCAATGAAATTTTAACAGCGGCGGCCAGGCTTTCTAAAAAAGGGCAAATTTCGGAAGCGGATATTAAAGATGCTCTGGAAAAACGGGCCGATGATGCCATTCGAGCGGCGGCGAAAAAGAAAAAATTGGCGGAATTGGATTCCGATAAATTGGGTTTTGCTGATGAAGTGTTGAACCTGATCCAAGGTGATTTACGTAAAGTTGGTTTAACCCTCAATAACATTGCCATTTCCGAAATTGAAGAAAGTGATACCTACGACGAAAATAACTTTTTTGATGCCCAGGGAGTGCGGTTAAGAACGGAAACGATCCAACGATCCATCCAACAAAAACGGGAGGTGGAGTTAACCACCAGGGTGGCCATTGAACAGGGAGAATTGGAAGCTGAGAAAAAGAGTTTAGCCATTAAACGGGAGCAGGAAGACGCCAATATTACCCAACAAAAAGAAATTGAATTACTCAAACTAGCCCAACGGAAGGAATTGGAATCCCAGGAAGCCCAACAGCAACGGGAAATTCAAGAGGCAAAGGATAAGGAGGAGGCGAAAAAGGAACGGAATAAAATTCTCCAGGAACAGGCGGTGGAGGAGGAACGGATTCAGAAAGAATTAGCTATTCAAAATAGTCAAATTGCGTCGGCGATCGCCTTGGAGGAACGGAATAAGGAGCTAAAAGTGGCCCAGGCGTTGCAAAAACAGGAAGCGGAGGTGGCGGAAATTCAACGGAAGAAAACCATCGAGGCTTCCCAACTGCAAGCTAAGGCGGAAATTGCCCTGGCCGAACAAAAAACCCAAATCACCGAACAAACAGCGGCGATCGCCATTGCCAATAAACAGAAGGAACGGTTAGAGGCGGAAGCCCTGCGGGCCGAGGCAGAATCCGGGGTAATTACCGCCCAGGAAGTGGAAGCGGCGGAAAGGGCTCAAAAATTAGCAGTGATTGTGGCCCAACAGGATGCCCAACAACATCGCATCGCTGAACAAAACGTGGTGGAAATTGACGTATTCCGGCGGCGGCGGCAAGCGGAAAGTGCCAGGCAAGCGGCGGAATTGGAAGCGGAATCCATCCGCACCCTGGCCGATGCCAACCGCCACAAAGCTATGGCTGAAGCGGAGGGACAAAAAGCCATTATCGAAGCCCATAACAGTTTAAGTAATGCTAATCGCACAGCGGAGTTATTAAAAACCATCTGGCCGGAACTGGTTACCCAACTGCCGGATCTAATCAAAGCGTTGGCGCCCCAGCCCGGGGTTTTGGGGGAATCCCGCATTTACTCTTTCCCTGGGTTAAGTGGGAGCAATGGCAATGGTAGTAACAGCGGAGACATCAATAAATTACTGCTTTCCACCAGTGGCCTCACCCTGCTCAATGGTTTGTTGAATGAAGGCAAACTCAGCACCGTAGTTGACCAGGTTAAATCCCTACTCCAGGATCCCCCGTCGGTTTCCCCCCCTTCTGCTGCTGTCAGTGAAGACGATTGGCCTGACCTCGCTCCCCCCACTGAGACAAATTTTTCCCCGGAGGAAATTTAGCGGGGATCAACGGCGATCGCTACTGATAGGGGGGTAGACCCCCATCACCAAAGCCCCCAATAATGAGGGAAGATGGTATGACTGGAACTAAACCTTGCTGAGTCCTGGTTTTTCCGGTCTATCTCTGCAGGCCTCCACCTTCCCCTGTGTCCATGTTTGACTTCGATCTACTATTCAACTCGTCCTTTGCTGTTGTCCTCAAAATCCCATTGACGTTGCTAGTGTTAATTGCCCTTGAGGCAGTGCTATCGGCGGATAATGCCATTGCCCTAGCCGCCATCGCCCAGGGTTTACCCAATCCGGACCAGCAACGACGAGCTTTGAACGCAGGGTTAGTCATTGCCTATGTGCTTAGGGTTCTGTTGATTATCAGTGCTTCCTTTGTGTTGCAATATTGGCAGTTTGAGTTGGCGGGGGCATTGTACCTGCTCTGGCTGGTGGGGAGTTATTTTTTGTCTCCCGATGAAGGGGAAAATCATCATAAGGCTTTTGAGTTTAGTTCCTTTTGGCAAGCGATCCCCCTGATTGCCTTCACCGATTTAGCCTTTTCCCTCGATAGTGTCACTACGGCGATCGCCGTGGCGGATCAGTTATGGCTGATTATTGTGGGGGGCACCATTGGGGTGATTGCCCTCAGGTTTTTAGCGGGTTTATTTATTCGTTGGTTAGAGATTTTTACCCGCCTCAAAGATGCTGGTTTTATCACAGTGGGGTTAGTGGGTCTGCGCCTACTGCTCAGAGTCATTAACCCTGAGTTAGTGCCGCCACAATTGTTGATGATCGTCATAATTGGGCTACTGTTTGCTTGGGGCTTTTCGGAGCGACGTCCATCGGAGCTAGTGGAAGAAATTGTCCATAGCGGCGAACAGAAGTAAATTTTAGAGATCACTTATGGACTTGTTAGAGTACCAGGCCAAGGAACTATTTCAGCAAGTGGGCATTCCCATTTTGCCTTCCCAGACTATCCAAAACACCACTGCCCTCAAACGGTTGCAAATTCCCTACCCCATGGTGCTCAAATCCCAGGTGCGGGCGGGGGGCCGGGGTAAGGCCGGCGGGGTTAGGTTTGTGGAAAATACCATTGATGCCATTGCCGCCGCTTCGGCCATTTTCCATTTGCCCATTGCGGATGAGTACCCAGAGGTGATTTTGGCTGAGGCCCGCTACGATGCCCAGTCGGAATTATTTTTGGCGATCGTGCTGGACTACCAACGGCAGTGCCCTGTGTTAATGGGTTCCAGCGAGGGGGGCATTGATGTGGAAACCCTGTTGGAGCAAATGCAGAGCGTTTCCCTGCGGACTAACTTTTCTCCCTATCTAGCCCGACGGCTAGCGGTGAAAATGGGTTTGACCGGGCCCCTGGTGACTGCGGTGAGCGGCATCATCGGCAAAATGTATGAATTGTTTGTCACCTATGACTTGGACGTGATTGAAATTAATCCCCTGGGTATTAGTGCTGACGGGGAGGTGATGGCCCTGGACGGCAAAATTACAGTCAACGATACGGCGATCAACCGGCATCCGGATTTGATCAATTGGCGATCGGAGCAATGGACGGGGCATAGTTGGCTGCCGGGGAACTTGGCCCAGGGACAAATTGGCCTAATTTGTAACAGTGAAGGGCTAGCCCTGAGTACGTGGGACCTGCTCAATTCCTTCGGCATCACCGGCGCCTATTTATTGGATGAAGGTCGCAGTGACATAACCCTGGGGGAACAACTGGAATTGGCCTTTAACCACCTCAGCCAGGCCCCCAATTTAAAAGGAATTTTTGTTAACCTGGCCACCAGAGCAACGGACACCTCGGCCTTGGCGGAAGATTTACGGTCTTTTTTACCCCTGCCCCCCAACCTCTCCAGTGAAGACCGCAGTTTACGGGGGACGGGCCCCAGTTTGCCCCAGCGCCAACGGGTTCCCCAACGGCAAACCTATACAGGGGAAGTGCTACCGGTGGTTATCCGATTTAGCCAGGGAAATTTAGATCATCTCCAGCAGATGTACGACAACAGCCTTGTCCATTGGCACAATGATTTGGAAACGGCGATCGCCAAGATGCTGAGTTTGATGCCCCAAGAGACGGCATTGGCCCAGGGATAACTGTGGCCATTATTCCCCTAGATTGGCAATGTTTATCTAAGTTGGGGGAGAGCAAATTTTGAGCAAATTCTTGAGCTTTTTCAGCCACCATCCATCCCGATCGCCCCGCATATGGACGGACATACTGCTGCGTTGGCAAGGTTCCGTTATTCCGGCGATCGCCTCCCGGGTGCTAGTGTGTATGGCCTTTTCCCTGGGGGTGACCCTGGTGGATGGTTGGGGATATAAATTTTCCATTCCCATCCAGGAGAGCATTGTGCCCAGCATTGTGTTGGGATTGCTGTTAGTGTTTCGCACCAACACCGCCTATGAACGTTTTTGGGAAGGACGCAAAGCTTGGGGCACCATGGTCAACACCATTCGTAACCTCTCTCGGATCATTTGGGTTTCGGTGGCAGAACCCAGTCCCCAAGCCCACCAAGACAAAATTAAAATTCTGCATCTTCTGGTGGCCTTTGCCGTGGCCACAAAGTTACACCTGCGCTCTCAACCCCTAAATGAAGAAATTTGGGCTCTGTTGCCGGAATCCGGTTACCGGAAGCTTGAGGACCTAAATAATCCACCCTTAGAAATCGCCTTTTGGATCAGTAATTATCTGCAACGGGAATACGACCAAAACAATATTAATGCCTATCAGCTCACCGCCATGTTGCGCTTGGTAGACACCATGGTGGATGTGTTGGGCAGTTGCGAACGAATTTTAAAAACCCCCATTCCCCTGGCCTACGCCATCCATTTGCGCCAGCTAATCTTTCTCTATTGCTTCATTACCCCTTTCCAGATTGTGAATACCCTCCATTGGGCCACGGCTTTTGTGGTGGGAATTATCGCTTTCACTGTCTTCGGCATTGAAGAAATTGGAGTGGAGATTGAAAACCCCTTCGGCCACGATGCCAACGATCTGCCCTTAGACCAAATTTGCCAGACTATGCAGGCCAACCTGGAAGATTTAATCCAGTTACCCCCCTGGCACCAGATCTCCCATGGGGACTAGTGTTTATTCATTTATCCATGTAGAACTGCCCGACATTACCTTAGGATTTTATGGCTAACTAAAATAAAATCGAGCCGATCAAGAATTTTACGTCTTCCATGGAAAAGGTATTTCAACTTTGTCGCGCTGTTGTTTAAACAAACGAGGATTGCAGCTTGGCGGTTTAGTGCCCTGGGAACTGGTGCTTTCCCCCCTTCTTGGCAAAAAAACTATAACCTAGATAGGGAGAGTCGCAAGACTGTTTCACCACTTCCCGTTTACGGTTCCCCTATGATCAGCATTGATTTGACCCTTAAATATTCCCCCATGCCCGTGTCCGTACAGCGCAAGGAAAAGGATGGGGCGGAAGCACTCTATCAGACCATTGTCACTGCCATGCAGGGCGATCGCCCCCAAGTGTTGGAACTCACCTGTGAAAAGCAGACGGAGAAAAAGGTGGCCATTATGAGCGATCAGATTAGTGCGGTCATTGTTTCGGAGAAAGATGGTGCCGCCTCAGCGGGGAAAGTGCCGGGTTTTGCCGCCTTGGGCCAAATTGTTAATCAAGGTTAATGGAAAATTTCGATGCCATTGTGGTCGGGGCCGGCATTACCGGAGCGGCGATCGCCTATGAATTGCAAAACCAAGGGCAACGAGTACTATTACTCGAAAAACATCGTCAGCCTATCAACGCCACGGCCCTGAGCTATGGTGGCATTATCTATTGGGCTGGGGCCACTCCTCTACAGCGGCAATTGGGCCATGAAAGTCGCTATCGTTGGACCCATTTGAGCCAGGAGTTGGGGGGAGAAACGGAATATCGAGAGTTAGAGCTATTACTCTATCTCCGTCCTGAGGATGATGCCCAGGCCCTAGCTAAGCAGTTTGACCATTGTTTAATTCGGCCTCAATGGGTGGACCGTTTAACGGCGATCGCCATTGAACCCCAACTTAGCCCGGACGGCATTGGCGGCGGATTTGTGGTGCCCCAGGGCCACTGCCACGGCGGCAAAACCGTTAACGCCTATCTCCAAGCCTTTCTCCGGCTAGGAGGCATAGTCCGCATCACCGAGGTGCAAGGATTAATTACCAAGCAAAACCGGGTGCAGGGGGTCCACACTGGGGCGGGAAACTTTTTTGCCCATAACGTTATTCTGGCGGGGGGGGGTCAAAGCCTTGCTCTGCTACCGGAGTCGGGTATTAATTTGCCCCTCTATTTCACCCATGCCGCTGTGCTGCAAACAGTCCCTACCCAAGAAAATCTCCGCTGTGTGATTATGCCGGCGGATTTACAGCAACGCCCCAATTTAGAAGCCCTAGCCCCGACTTTAGATTGGCATCGGCCCGATGACCATTGCGTCGCCACGGTTGTGGAACCCGGAGCGGTGCAGTTTTTCGATGGCAGATTATTCATCGGTCAAATTAGCCAACTGGTGACTTCCCCCCGCTATCATCCCGACCTGGCCTGGGCCCAACAGCAGCTACAAACGGCGATCGCCAAAATTTTACCCCGCCTGGCCCTACTGCCGGTCACCGCCCACCATTGTTTAGTGGCCTTTAGTGGCCAAACCCTACCCCTAGTGGGGGAAATGCCTAATCTACCGGGGTTGGTGTTGTTCACCGGCTTCACCCATCCCTTGGTCTATGTGCCGCCCCTAGCGCAAAAACTGGCCCACCACCTAACCGTCGGCCGGGAACCAGTCATTGATCATTTGGCGCCGTTGCTAAACCCCCTGCAAACGGAAAAGTAGGATTTGGGTGCTTTGATCCCCACTAAAGTTATCGTCACTGATGGCAATTAAACTGGTGGAACCGTCTGGTAAGCGGGGCCCCAGGGTGATTCCTTCTAGATTATCCAACTCAATGCCCAAATCCTCCAGATCGAGCAGTAGTTCTTTGCGCATCGGGTTAATGGTGTTGGTACCAGGCTGAAAGCTAGCTATGCGGCTGGTGTCGGTGGCATTGGCATTGACCGTTTGGAAAATTTTGCCCTGGAATCCCGTCAGTCCAAAGGTTCGTTCTAAAGTGAGAAAATAACCTTCCCTGGGTAAAGCCACCATGGCGCTTAGGCCATGGAGCAGAGTGCCCGCTGGAGCTGGATCAAGGGGGTAAAGATTTTCACTGACTAAAACTGGTGCCCCGACGGAGTTAATTACGTAATGCAACCACCGTAAGGGAATTTCTTGGGGGGGATTCTCCGGGTCAAAGTCCTGGGCTAAAACACTTTCCGTGGCAGTAAAAAGGCGAAAAGGATCGTCCGCTAGGGTGCTAGTGGCGGCAATGGTTAAAGCCTCAAAACCGAAGTTATCCCGGATGCCCTGGGGTCGGTCTGCTTGGGGCAAAAATCGGCTGGGCAGGGGCAATCGCTCCAACTCCTGACCCGTTTGGGGATCAAATTCGGCAATTAAGGGCGGGCTTTGGCTCGATAAAACCCCTTCACTGCTGATGAACAGGGTTTGGCGGGGAGACAGGGCAATGCCTTCTGGGTCTAACAATTGACGACCGTAGGCTTCCCCTCCGCTGGTTCTGAGCTTGGTCATTCCCACTATTTCTGCTTTGGCAATCCCGATGCCCTCTTGCCCAGGGACTATGGTGAGGTGCATGGTGTAGAACCGAGGCGATCGCCGATCGTCGGTGACGGCATAAAAAAGATCCTGTTGGCGATCATAGGTAAGGTCGGAAATGCCTCCAACCGGTAAATCCTCTATTGCTTGTTTCGGTAGGGTATAGCTATCTAAAAATTCCAAGGACAGGGGTAAAAATAGGCGGGACTCTGCTTGCACCGCATCGGGGGAAACCCCACAGGCCACCAGGGTAAAGCAAACGATTGGCAGTATGAGCCTCAATGCAATTTTGGTCAAAATGTTGGTCAGCAACTTGATAAACCCTAAATTCCTGCCATCACTGTAGCTAACAAGTGGATTGATTCAGTTGTCCGGTGGCAGATGACTTGTTTGTCAGACCCTTTGGTTAAAGCAAGCTTGAGTCAGGATGGTTACAGAATTTATTTGCTTGGAGCTTGGCGACTTCTTCATCGCCCACTTTAGTAATGACAGATAGGTATTGGTCCGCAATGGTGTCCAGGGTAAAGTTTTCTTCAAAATATTGGCGGCCTCGACGCCCCATGGTTGCTGTTCGGCGGGGATTATTCTTAAGTTGAAGGATAAATTGAGCCAATCCTGCCCCGTCTCCGTTATCAATGGTTGCTCCACATTGAGCTTCGGCAATAATTTCCCGTAAATAGGAATGGGGGGGACAAATGGCGGCGATCGCCGTGCCTGCGGCCAAACAGCCATAGAATTTGCTCGGGACCACCAGCCCTTCCACCTGGGGCAAAATGGAAACCAAGCTCAGGTCGCAGGCGGTGAGGGAAAAGGGCAAAACCGGCTTGGGTTGGAAGGGCAAAAATAAACAATTAGTTAACTGGTGGCGTTGTACGAATTCTTGACAGACTGGGGCCTTAGCACCAGCTCCAATAAAAACAAACTGGACTTCTTCTTGCTGCAGTAGGCGAGCCGCTTCCATAACAGTTTCCAGGTCGTGGCACCGTCCCAGATTACCGGAATACAGTACGGTAAATGTCCGGTCCAAGCCATGGCGTTGGGCAAACCAGTTATCAGCTTTGGCCCTTGGTTGGATTAACACTCCATCCGCCCAGTTATGGACCACCTCAATTTTCCCTGCTAGGGCTGGTTGTTGGTCCGCGATCACCTTAGCCATGCTCTCGCTGAGCACAATAATAGCCTCTGCCTTTTGCCAAGTTAAACGATTTAGCCAACGCCACAATTTAACAATGGCATCCTTTTCCTTCGCCACCCCCAACTTCACTGCCACATCGGGGTAGAGATCATAAATCAGGCAGATATAGGGTTTTTTGTATAACAAATGCAGGATATAGGCCACCACCATTAGGTAGGGAGGCTCTGTAGTAACAAGAATCAAATCCCCCAGTCTGCTCCCTAATCTGAGTTTGACGATGGCGCGTAAACAATACAAAATTCCGGCGATCGCCCGCCCCCGTAATCTCTGGGGCCAGAGGCGGGAAGTCCTAGTTCTTCTGATCAAAACTCCCTGAGAGACTTCCTGGGATGGGGCAAGTTCCTGATCAAATGCATAACCCGGTTGCCCAGCAAAAATTTGCACATCAAGCTCTTTTTTGGACAGTTCGATGGACAGTTCTTCTAGCAGTTGCCCCGTGGCCGCATAGTCAGGGGGATAAAATTGGTTAAGAATGGTTAGCTTCATCAATAATTAGATCAAATCCCTAAAGGTACTAACAACAAAAGTTAGTTTTTACCTGGCGTAATTTCAGAGGAGTTGCCGTTTTTTGACCGGCTGACAGGGATTGCCAGAGTAGATGGTCATAGCCGCCAAATCTTTGACAGCCACAGACCCCAAAGTCAAAACTGCCTTTTCATTCACCCGTACTCCAGGTCCAATAACGGCGCTAGCACCGATCCAACTGCCAGCGGCGATGTGAATCGGACTGGTGATTAGGTCAAAGCTGGGTTTACTCCAATCGTGGTTGCCAGTGCATAGGTAAACGCCCTGGGAAATACACACATGGGACTCAATGGTAACCGGGGCGAGGTTATCAATCCAACATTTTTCCCCCAGCCAAACGTAATTGCCCAGGGTTAGCCGCCAAGGGAATTTGATCTTGACGTGGGGTTTGATATTAACTCCTGTACCAATTTTGGCCCCGAATAATCGCAGGATAGCTACCTTCAGCCTGGCCATGGGCAGTAGGGGCGTTTGGACTAAAAAATCCCCAATGGAATACCATAGCAATTGTTTAAACAGCGGGGCTCCAGGGTGATATTCTCCTTGCTGGTATTGATTAAGTTGCATGGTAATAATTTACGCCAAAATTAACTGGTTCGACAGCAAAAACAACGGAATTTATTTAGAATTTGGGAGAATGCTGCGGTCGCTCAGTTGGTTACCAAAAACAAAGGAGCAAGAATACGGCCAGAAAACTTGCCATGGTTTCAGTTTGGCCAATGGTCGGAGAGCTACCAATGGAACATTTCTTGTACTGATATTTTTATTTCGGGAAAGGCTTGGCTACGGATGATACCTTCGGAGTGGGTTTGTTGCAGGCGATAATCTTCTTTGTCTGGTGCTCGAAAAATAAATAATTGGCGTTTGCTTAGGTCTGCCACCCAATATTCGGGGATGCCTTCTTGAGCGTAGATTTGTTTTTTGTCGTTGAGGTCGTAGGCTTGGGTACTGTTAGCTATTTCAATTAACCAAAAAATATCGTCGGCCTGAGGATGCCTTTCTTTGTAGCGCTCCTGGGGAGCTAGAACAATGGCAATGTCAGGTTCCGGTTCAGATTGACTCAGGGTAATGGGATGGGCTTCCCTCACTAGAGCTAATCCGTGCAGGTTTTGGCGCAGATAGTCGGCAACGGTGGTGGTGGTGTAGCTATGGAGTGGTCCTTCGGGAGCCATGGTCACTAGGTCTCCGTCTAAAAGTTCCACTTTCTTACCGTCCAATAGCCCCTGTTCAATGAGGTGGTGATAGTCTGGAACTGTCCATTTCAGCAGGGTAACCATGGTTATTTCACAGGCAACGGGGGACTAGTCAATCTTAACAATGAGTATGTTGGGAAAGGGTTGGGCGATCGCCTATTTATTCCCCGTATTCCTGGAGGAAACTGAGGAAATCGATTAGGGCTGCTCTGGTGTCTGGGCTAGGGGTAAGTTGATACCGTGTTGGTCGAAGGAAGAATCGATTTTGGATTCGAGCACGGCGAGCCGCTCGTTGTCTTTCCTGATCTGCTCGGTCTCTTTCTTGATCTGTTCTGTCTCTTTCCTGATCTGCTCGGTTTCGGCTTCGATTTCCAGAGTTCCACTCAAGGCCGAGATTAACCAGGAGAGCCGCTGTGCCCAACGTGAACGCCAGGAAACTCCAGTCGAGGATGGTGAGGGGGATGAGTTGGAAGGGGGTGGTGTCGATGTTGCCATAAAATCTCAGTAGGGCCGCCACAGCATAAAGGAAAGTGGTCAGGGAGCGGGGCAGTAAGGCTAGAAAACTTGCCATAGGTTCATTTTAGCTGTGCCTTCAACTCACCCAACATTTGCCTTGTGCCAACTTGGTAAGCTTTTTGAATTAGTTGGGGAATCATTGACATTACGGCCAAATCTGGAAAAACTTGACTTTGGTTGCTTTCTAAATAACCTTGTTCTGAATAAAGGTAAATTTGTAGTTGATTGTTGCTATAAATCCACACTTCAGGAACGCCAATGGCTTGGTACGCATCGATGACGGTTTTGGAGCTTAAATTGCATTCAATTGCTAAATCTGGGGGGGGAGATTGATTCAGATCAAGGTTTTTGTATTCCCGCATCTGGGATGCATTTTGGATGTAAAAACAGCTATCTGGTTCTATGCCAGCGAAGGGAGGCTGTTTAAGGGTGGTGGAGCCAAAGTCTTCCCAGTCGCGCTCTTGGCATTCCAAAATAGCTTTGACGATATCGGTAATCAGACGATTTGGTTTTTCATGTAGGGCCAGGGGAGCCATGATTTCCAGTCGGCCTTGATAGTAAGCGAGTCGGGAATGACGTTTTTCTCCGAGTTCTTTTAGCAAAGAGATAAAGTCTACCCAGGATACATTGGGGATAGTTAAATGACTACCAGGGGCGATCTCAATGCGGGGAATGGCAACGGTGAGGGTCATGGGGAATTATTCGCTATAAAGGAAAGTGGTCAAGGACCGGGGCAGTAGGGCCAGAAAACTTGCCATAGTCTTAGTTTAGCTAACCGGCGATCGCCCTATGCCACAATCTGCTCGAACGAGATGTTAGGAATATTGGTTCTTTGTTGAGCGTGTTCAATGGTTATGGCACAGACATTTCCGTGCATGTCAATGTCAATTAAAGTGTTATCGTCCAAATCCCTGGTTTCGACAATATTGGCAGACTGAAATTCAATATAAAGGGTATCTGTATCAGTAAAGTACTTAATCTTCATGGTTTGAAGGAGCGGTCAAAAAATGCATTATGGACAGTTTCTCGATCTGACAATAAAACTACACGCAGATATCTACCTTCCATTTCCGGGATGGAAGCCCATAATTTGATTCTACCGTCTGTTTGAATTTCTTCCTTGAGAGGATTGTTCATAGTGTATTCTATCCACTCCAAGTGAATAATTAACCGATCTGGTCTTTGTCTGGTAGCTAAAAAATATTGGGTAAATTTCATTCAAGATTATCAAGCTCGCCGTTTATTCGCCGTATTCCTGGAGAAAGCTAAGGAAATCGATTAGGGTTGCTCTGGCTTCTGGGCTAGGGGCAAGTTGATACCGTGTTTGGAGAACAAATCCTCGATTTTGGATTCGAGCACGGCTAGCCGCTCGTTTTCTTTCCTGATCTGCTCGGTTTCTTTCTTGATCTGCTCGATCTCTTTCTCGATCGGCTTTTTCTCTTTCCTCAGACGCTCGGTTTCTTTCTTCGTCTGCAAGATTATCTCGTCGAGTTTCGCGTTCTCTTGTTTCAATCTCTCGGTTTCGGCTTCGATTTCCAGTGTTCCACTCAAGGCCGAGATTAACCAGGAGAGCCGCTGTGCCCAACGTGAACGCCAGGAAGCTCCATCCAAAGATGGTGAGGGGGATTCGGGGGATGGGGGTGGTGTCGATGTTGCCATAAAACCTCAGTAGGGCCGCAACGGCATAAAGGAAAGTGGTCAATGAACGGGGCAGTAAAGCCAGAAAACTTGCCATGGTTACAGTTTAGCTAACTGGCGATCGCCATTGCTACGGTTGTGTGCATGGGGAATTATCGCCATGGCGTTGTTGGTGCCAAGCCCAGGCATGGGTCAGAATATCTTTTGCCAGGGGATATTGGGGTTGCCAACCGAGGATTTGCCGAGCTTTTTCACTGCTGCCCACTAAAATCGGGGGGTCTCCCGGACGGCGATCGCCTTGTAGCACGGGAATGGGGCGATTGGTGACTAACTGGGCTGTTGCAATCATTTCCCGCACAGAGAAGCCATTGCCATTACCGAGGTTAAAGATGTTGGTAGCTCCCCCCTGCAAAAGGTAAGTTAATCCGAGAACGTGGGCCTGGGCCACGTCGTTGACGTTGATCGCCTATTTATTCACCGTACTCCTGGAGGAAGCTAAGCAAATGAGCGATCACACAAATTACTATTTTTGTAGTAAGTCAAAAAATTTTTCTTTTTCAAGTCCAATATCTTTAATCATGCCCATCAGTGTCCCCTGCTTTAAATCTTTTCCGGGATGGATGGGAACCACAACTCGATTACCCTGGGTATTTTTATAAATGGCATGGCTCCCTTTCTGGCGCTCCAGAAAAAATCCGAGCTTTTTGATTACTCGAATAAAATCTTTGGCTTGGACGCTTGGAAGATTGCTCACACCAAAATACTCAATGGTTTGACAATTAAATCTTCCTTAGGAACGGGCTGATGTTCGGCTATCAAGCTTTCAATGTATAGTTCAATAGCCTCTGTAATGTTTTGTATGGCTTCTTCAAAGGTGTCTCCTTGGGAATGGCATCCTTTGAGCATTGGGCAAAAGGCGTGATAACCGCCATCAAGCTCTTTTTCTAGAAGAACAGTATAGTTATAAATTTGCTTGGGAGTGACTGTCATGGTTACTTTTTTCATAAGGGAAACGTCGTCAGGGAGCGGGGCAGTAAAGCTAGAAAACTTGCCATGGCTCTAGTCCAAGATAACGCAGTCAGGTTTTGGTCCCTGATTCAGAATCCAGCGGTAAACGGCAAGGGTGTCCTGGGCGATGGCATTCCAGTCGTAGCATTTGACGTATGCTCTACCTCTTTCCCCCATAGTTCGTAATTCCTGGGGATGTAGAATTGTTGCTTGCTGGAGAGCATCGGCAATAGTCGCAACTGTCGGTTCTACCCACCAACCACAACGGTAAGTTTGGAGATCTTGCCAGGGAGTCCCAGTGGTGGTGATGACGGGAATGCCATAGGAAAGGGCTTCGGCAACTACGACGCCAAAGTTTTCACTAAAGGTGGGCAGAATAAACAGATCAGCCTGACGGTAAAGGTTGGCTTTGGCTTCTCCCTCCACAGAGTCAAGGATTTTGATCGTTTGCTCTAATTGGTGTTGTTTGATTTGGGCTTGAACTTCAGCACGGTGATTATTTTCGTTGGGGCCAGCAATGAGTAGTTGCCAGTCTGGGGGGGAAACTTGATGCCAGGCTTGGATTAGGTTCATTAATCCCTTTTTGGGATGAATGCGACTGAGGAATAGAGCTGTTCGGTGGCGTGATGATTCCGGAGGAGATGCTTGAGATTCTAGCGTGGGGAAAAGAATGCCGTTGGGAGTAATAGCTATAGGCTGACGCAGACCAAAATGACGAAGACTCTGGGCTTCCTGGTTGGCTGTGGCAAACAGTATTTGAGCCCGTTGTAGATCACGATTTTGATAGAGCCATAGGGCAATCCGTTTTTTGAATTTACGGTAGTTGAGGGCCCAGGGTTCGAGCATGCCTCTAGGATGGATAACTAGGGGAATGTTATATTGCTTGGCAGTTTGACTCCTCCAATAGCTAATCGGATGCCACAGGCCATGGCCATGGATAATGTCGGACGGGTAAGAGCTTAAACGGGAGCGGAGTAGGTTATTTAATGGCAATCCTAGGGATAGGGCAATTCTGTGAGAGCTGTTTACAATGATTCGATTAACTTTAGAGTTTGGAGCAGGAGCAACAACTGAGCTATCTGTTAAGCATTGGCTCAAAAGAGTAACTTCGGTGAAGTTCTGGTGGGAAAGGGCATCAGTCAAATTGGTAACAGTTATGGATGGCCCCCCTGCTTCAGGGGCCAAGTCTGCAATTATGTGTGAAATTCTCATATTACTGGTTGAATTGAGCAGATAAAAGTTGAGCTAAATTTTGTTTAAACTGCTCAAATCCATAAATTTCAATCACTTTTTGCCGGAGAGTTTCTGGTTGATAGAGAATTGGTAAGGGATAGGTCTTTTCTAGGATTTGGGTAATTACTGTGCTAATTTCGTCCAGATCATCGGGATTCACTAACACTCCCAGTTCGCCATTGCATAGAGCATCGATCGCCCCATCTTGATTACCACCAATGGTGGGTTTTCCGCAGGCCATGGCTTCTAGATACACAATACCAAAACCTTCCCCTTTACTAGGCATGGCGAAAACATCACAGAGGTTATAGTGATCGGCTAGTTCTTCGTCGGGGATGAATCCTGCTAGGGTAACGTAATCTTCTAAGTCTAGATCTTGAATTAGTTTTTCGATTCTAGGGCGATCGCCTCCTTTACCGCCGATTAGGTAATGGATATTGGGAATAGTTTTAATAATCTCTGGTAAAGCACGGATAATTTGGTCATAGCCTTTATAACGTTCTTCCCCAGCTAATCTGGCAATGGTCAAAATAACCTGCTGATCTGGGGTGAGATTATATTTTTCGAGTAAAGATTGGGGTTTCGGGGCAATTTGAAAGCGTGAAGTATCAAAGGTATTAGGAAGAACAACAACTTTCTCTGGATCAAGAGCTTGTTCCTGGAGGAGGCGATCGCGGGTGTAGTGACTAACGGCCAGAATTCGGTCAGCATGGCGCAAAGCTTGAATGATATGCGGATTTTGGAGGTTCCAGGCATCTACTCCATGGGCCACTGTCCAGTAAGAAATACCCATTAATCGTTGAACCAAATGAGCTACAGGAGTGAAATTAGCATGGCCGCAAATAATTAAATCTGGTCTTTTTTGGAAGCTACTGATAAATAATAAGAGAGCAAAATAAAAAGTTCTCAATTTTAGAGGAATATTTCCTCCATAATGAAATTTAGTTTCAGGCAAAACTCTTACATTAGGCGTGTAATGGGTATCATGTTTTAAAAAGACATCATAGAAGGCATTTGGATAGACTTCCTGTAAAGCTTCGATCAAAAAAGCACAATAAACTTGAATTCCTCCTTTAAACTGGAAAATATTAGGCAACCAAAGGTGAACTTTGAGGTTTCTAGGCATAGTTTTTATTTAAATTTTAATTCTTTAGTCCTATATATTCTTAAAAATTAGATTGATATTTTCTGAATATGAACCTGATTTAGACACATATAGTAGTTTCAAATAAGGCTGAGACGCTAAACGCCACAGTAAGAACGGATAATTTCATCAAGAGACGTGTCAATAGGAGCGTACATTCTAGCTCGTTTCAAGGCACTAAAGTCATGCTCAATATCATTTAAATCAGGAGAATATTTCGGCAAAAAAAG
>NZ_JACJTH010000015.1:0-28952 GCF_014698595.1 Synechocystis sp. FACHB-908
TCGTTTAAGCAAGGATTATGAATATTTACCTACCACCAGTGAGACCATGCTCTATGTTGCCATGGTTCATCTCATGCTTCAAAGGCTTGCTTAAAACTTTTCAAACACTTTCTTAGGAGAAAATTTATCAAGCAAAAATAATCTAAATTTAACCCGATTCCTGTTCTAGCGCTTGCCAACTGACAGATTTAACTGAGGGATTTAAACTCAGTTTACTAATTACCGCTTCTAGAAATTTATCCTTGCGGGCTGTGCAAATTATTGCCGCTTCCACTTCAACAAAATGGTTAAACTCATCTAAATCATGGCTCCGCAAAGACCGTAATTTAATATTCTTTATTTCCGCTAAGGAATCAAGCAAAATGCGTCGCACATTCGCCTCCTCATCCCCCCGACATACCAAGTGACAAAGATAATGGCACTCCAATTCAGTGCTATGCATGGGTTGGTGGTTAATAAACGTGCTCAGAGGCCGCAGGGCAATGTTGGCCACCAAAACCATCATCGAGCCAAGCACAGCCTCAGAAAACAGCCCTTGACCACAGAGGGTGCCCACCGCCGCTGAACACCAGAGGGTCGCCGCCGTATTTAGCCCCTTAACAGTTAAGCCTTCCTTGAGAATTACTCCCCCCGCCAGAAAACCAATGCCGGAGACAATTTGGGCAGGAATTCGGGTGGGACTGCTGTCATGATTGGTGAGGACAGAAACAATCACAAACAATGCAGCTCCAATGGCCACCAAGGTATTAGTACGCAAGCCCGCCATCCGTTGGCGCCACTGCCGTTCAATGCCCAGGGTCGATCCCAGTACAAAAGCAACAGTGAGCCGGAGAAGACTCTCGTTCCATTCCATTACCTTTTCCAAATCTGTCAGCCTTACCCAGGGTACAGCAAAACTTTGGGCAGCCAACAGCAATTCTCGGGGGCCGGACTAATCTAATACTTTGGTCACTTTGGTTGATTGATGCCCACCACACTGGCATTGAAGTTATAGTTTTTGCCTTCTAATTCTAAAACCGTGCCAATTTTCACCTTTTGTCCCCCTAAAACCATGCCGGTGGAGGTGAAATCCCCCCTACCTTTGAGGGTCAGGAGCATATCCCGGCTGTAATTAGACTCTGGCCGAGGATCCGGCAGAGATTTGACGGAACCATCAGGCTGGGGCACTGCTAAATTGCGAGGGAGTTCCTGCACATTCACTACCTCCACCTGGCCAGCCGGTTGATTGCGAATAATGATGTTGGTTTTTTCGGCTTTAAACTCATCCAGCACCACCTGGGGATCTAATACGTTTAATCCCCGGACAATGGTCGTCAATTCAATGGAAGCGGCGTTGGCTTGGGCAAGAATGCTTTTGCCAGAACTGCCCGGCAGAACGAAAATTCCCACAGCTACCATGAGGATGATCAAGGCGGCCCCCAGATCCAACAGGCTGACTATGCCGAAAATTCTGCCACGGGAATCGATGAGCTTCATGGGAAAATCAGAAGGATTACTAAAAGCTTTACAAAAAAATTAGGACTTTGATCAAAATCGTTGCAATTTTACCATGGGGGATGGCAAGTAAGTTTAACCATGGTTTTCCGGAATACTCCCCTGGGAAATTATTCGGTTAGGTTTATTATTAGATTACTTCTTGAGGGTAATTTCTAACAAAAACTCGGGAGCAAAGTCAGCGCCACTGGGTCATTCTCTGGTTCGGCTAGTTAAAAAACTGTTGAAATAAATTTTTATCTTTGACAAAGGCTCAAAATTTTCTCCATTCAACCCTTATTTTCAATCGACAATGCCTTCTAAAACATTAGTAGAACTTAGCTTTAATTGACAATTGACAATTCCCCACTTAGATAAAAAATCCGGTCAGGATGCGGTCAACATTATACAAAAACTGTCCAAAGAACAGGGCCGTATTGTGTTGCTGATTACCTATAGTCACTGTGAAAAAGCAACAAAAAACCCGCGGGAGCGGGCTAACATTGAATTGAAGTCAGTTTTTTAGTAATTGCCAAAACTGTAACTTAGTAACGGCCTTGGTTTTGGTTGGGTTTGTGGACAATAAAGCTTACAGTCTGGCACTGTTTGATATTGTCGAAACCAATCACCCGAATGTAGCAGTTGGGATTCTCAGAACGACATTCCCGTACTTCGGCTAGAACTTCGTTGGCAGTGGCACCACCAAAGAAGGGCAGTTTCCACATGGTCCAGAAGTGGGTTTCGGGTTGGGGGTCTTCTTCAAATTCCACGCCGGGAATAAAGCCCTGGTCTAACAGAAACTCAACCTGTTTAGCAATCTGTTGATCGGTTAAAGGGGGCAGGTAAGAAAGGGTTTCGTAGCGGCGCTCTTTGGGTAAAGTTTTCATCGATTTAAAAGTTTTCCTTGCTGATGACTACGTTAGGACGGGGGAGAATCGTTGTTGTTTGATTCTCCGTTGGAGGTTTCCGAAGGGAAATTATCGACTTCGGCTACGGTACGGGTCAGACGTTCAAGCAAATGGCGGCGGTGGGCGATGTTAGATTCCGCTAAGCTATTCCGGGTCATACCGGGCAAAAAATCTAACACTGATTCGGCAATGTCTTCCCTTACCGCCAGGATCCTGAGTACCAGTTCTTTATTTTCATCCAGGAGTTCCGTCAAAAACGTTTCTCCATTTTGAATACTGTGACTGGCTAAATACTGGTTTAACCAAATGGCCTGGGGAGGGTTGGTTTCCCCGAGTTCACTCTGGATCCTGAGAACGGCTTGGTAGGTGAGGTAACTTTGCAGTACTTTCACTGTTGCCTGAGCTATGTGCTTAGTTTGCATGAACACTCTACCCGGTAATTGGTAAATTGCTGTCGAAGTTGAACATCAGTAAGCAGTGGGTTTTGGCTGATTAACAATTTTTTGACAATTGCCAATGACTAACTGTTAGTTAAGCCGCTGTTAATGGCTAATTAGTTAGCAGACTCAACCCCGAAGAACTGTTCATCCTTAACGGACGAGTACAACTCCGACAATCCAAACACCGGTTTAGAGGGTATCCATGGCCTCGAACTCAAACTTGATCTCTTTCCAGAGTTCGCAGGCGGCGGCCAACTCAGGGGACCAACGACAGGCTTCCCGGATAACGTCATTACCTTCGCGAGCCAGGTTACGACCTTCGTTCCGAGCTTGAACACAAGCTTCCAAAGCAACACGGTTAGCGGTTGCACCGGGAGCATTACCCCAGGGGTGACCCAAAGTACCACCACCAAACTGTAAGCAGGAATCATCACCGAAGATTTCCACCAACGCGGGCATGTGCCATACGTGGATACCACCGGAAGCTACGGGCATGGTGCCAGGCATGGAGGCATAGTCTTGGGTGAAGAAAATACCCCGGGAGCGATCTTCCTCAACGTAATCTTCGCGCATGAGGTCAACGAAGCCCATGGTGATACCCCGTTCCCCTTCCAATTTACCAACCACGGTACCGGAGTGGAGGTGGTCACCGCCGGACAGACGCAGACACTTGGCCAAAACCCGGAAGTGGATCCCGTGGTTTTTCTGACGGTCAACTACGGCGTGCATTGCCCGGTGAATATGGAGCAAAATGCCGTTGTCCCGACACCAACGAGCGAGGGTGGTGTTGGCAGTGAAACCGCCGGTGAAGAAGTCATGCATGATGATGGGGGTGCCAATTTCCTTGGCAAACTCGGCCCGTTTCATCATTTCTTCGCAGGTGCCAGCGGTGACGTTCAGGTAGTGACCTTTCATTTCGTTGGTCTCAGCCTGGGCTTTTTCGATCGCCTCTTGAACGAAGAGGAAACGATCGCGCCAACGCATGAAGGGCTGGGAGTTGATGTTTTCGTCGTCTTTGGTGAAGTCCAAACCACCCCGGAGACATTCGTAAACAGCCCGACCGTAGTTCTTGGCGGACAGACCAAGTTTGGGTTTGATGGTACAACCAAGCAGAGGACGACCGTATTTGTTTAATTTGTCCCGCTCAACGGTAATACCGTGGGGAGGGCCTTGGAAGGTTTTAATTAAAGCAACGGGAAAACGAATATCTTCTAAACGGAGGGCCCGCAGAGCCTTAAAACCAAATACGTTACCGACCAAAGAGGTTAAAACGTTGGTGACGGAACCTTCTTCAAATAAATCTAGAGGATAGGCAATAAAAGCAAAATATTGGTTATCTTCGTTGGGAACAGCTTCCAGGTCATAGCAACGACCTTTGTAGCGGTCCAAGTCAGTTAGGTTGTCAGTCCAAACGGTGGTCCAGGTACCGGTGGAAGACTCAGCGGCCACCGCAGCAGCGGCTTCTTCAGCAGGTACACCCGGTTGGGGGGTCATACGGAAGCAGGCGAGCAGGTCGGTATCCTTGGGGGTGTAGTCGGGGGTATAGTAGGTCAGGCGATAATCTTGTACGCCCGCCTTAAACCCTGCTTTGGCTTGTACCATCTAGGTCAGTCCTCCATAAACATTGAATAGCCTAGCTTTCTCCCACGGGCGAAATTTGGCAATATAAAGCCTACCGTCGCCCCAGAGACAGTTATTATTTACAGTTATTTGGTTGCGAGAAAAATCTGCGATAACCCAGCAACTATCTGTTTTCTGAAGGTAATCTTATCACGCAGGGGATGCCTTTACTTATGGCAATGCTCTCCATTGACTGTTTTTTAAATTACAATTTTTGGACTTTCTAATTAGAATTCCTGATGTTTTGTCCAAATGGTGATTAGTTGGGCTTGTGAGCCGTTGCCATGGCGGGAATTGAAGAAGATTTATGGGCGATTGCCACTCCTCCGGTGAGCAAATCTAAGGCGGCTTGGTATTGCACATCGGCGGGGGAAGTAATTTCCGCAAAGCTAATCAGGGGTTGCTCCACCACTTCATCGGGCATAATGCCCAGTTTATGGATGTCGTGATGTTGGGGGGTTTCGTATTTGGCCACCGTGACGGCAATGCCGGCCCCATCGGATAGTTCAAACAAGGATTGAATCAAACCCTTACCAAAGGTTTTTTCCCCCACTAGAGTGGCCCGCTGATTATCCTGCAAAGCTCCGGCTAAAATTTCGCTGGCACTGGCAGTACCCTGGTTGACCAACACCACCAACGGGCGATCGGTCGCCGCTTCTCCATTGGCAGTGAAACTTTCCTGGGTGCCTTGGCGATTAACGGTGTAGACAATGGTGCTTTCCGGTAACCACAACCGAGCAATGTCAATACCAGCCTGGAGTAAGCCACCGGGGTTGTTACGCAAATCCAAGATATAACCGTCGGCCCCCTGTTCCTCAAGTTGATGCAGAGCGTGGGCTACTTCTTTATAGGCATTGGCACTAAATTGACTGAGGCGAATGTAACCCACCGATTGACCTGGGCGGGAATCGTCCAATTGGGCCGCCACCGGACTGAGGGAAATTAACTGCCGAGTCAGGGTAAATTCTTGGGGTACTTCGGTGCCCGCTGACAGAATTTCCAGGGAAACTTTGGTGTTTTTTGGGCCCCGCATTCTGGCCGCTGCTTCGTCTAAGCTCAGGGTTTGGGTATCTACACCGTCGATCGCCAAAATTTGGTCATGGGGTTGCAGCCCGGCCTCCTCCGCAGGGGAACCGGCCAGGGGGGCCATAATTTCTAACTGGTTGGTTTCAGGGTTGATGTTGATTTGCAGACCTACCCCCGATAGCTCACCAGTGGTGGTCACCTGGAGATTGCCGTACTGTTCCGGACGCAGTAAGCGGGTAAAGGGTTCATCCAGGGTAGCGAGCATTTCTTCGATCGCCGTGTAGGTTTCTTCCCGGTTCCGGAGGGGACGTTTAACGTACTTCTCCCGCAACAGCCACCAATTTTGATGGTTAAAGGTTTCATCGAGATAGGATTGGTTGACCAAACGCCAGGATTGCAACAGTAGCTTTTGTTCCTCGGTGAAAGCCAAGGCCGACGGTGTATTGCCCAGATAAATCAGGGCCCCCATCAGCAAAGAAAAAGCTAAAGCCCAAAACCGCCTTGTCCGTTTACCCATCGTGACGCTCGCCCCCGCAAACCAAAATTTACAAAACTTAGTTAATTTCTCAGTTAGCTTCTCATTTTAAGCTATTTGTCTAGGTCTTGAATTCGGTTCAACGTACCGAGGGATTGGATAAATTCCCCCGCCTGGGCTAATGTTTCCGGGGTGCCAATATCTAAAAAGGGAGCTTCCACAGCATGGACTTTGATTTTGGCTCCCTGGGCCAACAATGTGGGGAACACATCATACTCAAAACTTAAGGGTCTGTGGGCGGGAAACCGGGCCAACAGGCGATCGCCAAGGAGATAAACCCCACTATTAATCACGCCGGCTCCGGCTTGCTTTTCTGCAAATTGTAGCAATTCCCCTTGACTATTAACCTTTAAGGAGCCAAAACGGGAAGCATCGGGCACATGAACGCCCAAAATTACCCCATCAACGCTGTCATCCTCTAACTCCGCCAACAGAACCCGATAATCCGTCACAATTAACGAGTCGCCGTTAAGCACGAGCCAAGCCGGTGTTAGTTCTCTAAAACCATGGTGATTAACCGCATTGACAAATCCCCCCGCTGTTCCCAACGGTTCCATTTCCGCCACACAGGCGATCGCCATGTCAACAATATCGGCATCTTGAGCATAGGCCGCCACTTTTTCTGCCAGATAACCCGTAGAAAGGAGCGATCGCCGAAAACCCTGCTGTTGTAGATAGCGCAATTGCCAATCTAAAAAAGGTTGGCCCGCCACGGGAGCTAAGGGTTTAGGCAAATCTGGTAACTGTTGCTTAATGCGGGTGCCAAAGCCCCCAGCCAAAATGACCACGGTAACGTCTGCGGGGGAAAGAGCCATAGAGTTGAAAAAGTAGAAACTAGGGAAATTGAAGCAAAATAGCCAAACCAGATTGTCTATTCAATTCCTTATAAGCTCAACAATTTTATCCAAACTAGGTTTGTAAAATACTCCCCAACAATTTCTGACCCATTCACCGAACTTCAGACAAAACAACAGCGTAAAGGAAAATTATTTCATCAGATGGGAAGGCAAAATGATTTCAGGTATCAGGGGGCGCAGGTCGTCAAAGGAAATGGGACCAAAATTCATAATGGTGGGCAACGGCAAAGTACAGTCAATCAATGTTCCCCGGCGGGCGTAACGGCATCGACCACCATCGCCAATTAAAGGCACCTGCCCTTCGAAATAACGACTAGCCGCCTCAAAACTAGTCACCGGTTCTCCCCCTACCTTAGCCGTGGCACAAACCAAGGGAAAAGGCATTGCTCCCACTAAATCGAAAACAAAAGCATCGGGACAGGCAATAAAAATATTCCGAAAGCCCTGGGTAATACCTGGGTCTAATTTGGGCAGGGCTTCCACAATGAGGGTTATGGGCAAAGGAAAAAGACCCATCAATTTTTTAGCGGCGGGGGGAATTTTTGCCACATCCATGGCCCGATCGCCACGGGTGAGAATGCCTAGGGGTTGGTCTTTGTCAAATTGCTTAAAGGCTCGCAACTGGGCTACTGCCCTGGGACTAGCACCATTGACTACTAGCACATAGGTAGTGGCTAAACCTAATAAGACCATTGCTTCCTGCTCCAAGACGGATTGAATGGCAGGGATTGCTCCGGAGTTTAGTTTAATGATTTTTGTTGCAGTTTTATCTAGTGTAACCATTGAATTGTCCCTTGAAACTGCCTCCAGATTAACAGAGATTCTTAGTTCACTCAATTTAGACTCTAGGTATAAAAACGCTTCTAAACAGTTAATTTTTTACGTAATCTAGGTAGGGAGCAAGACTTGGGGAAATTTTTAAAATAGTTTTGACTACCATTATATAAACTTATCATTCTTGATTTTGGGACAATTTATCTCGGTAAAAATACCCAGACATAGCCATTAAAATCGCTCAATTTTTCTTCTTAAAAATTAATAAATAAAAGTCCCTAATGATGGTATTTAGCTAAATATGGCCCTGGGCTAGTCTGTGCGCTGGTGGTTTCCCATCCCCTATTCCCGACGGAGCAGGTAAACTTAACTTTCGTCAGCGGTAGGTAATTTCAACAAAGCAATAAATGATTAAGCAATTTTTCCCGTTATTGGCTTTACTGTTGGTTTTTGGCTTCCATGGCAGTGGTCTTAGGGCCCAGTCGCGACCATTAATGCCAGTAACGGGGGCAAATCTAACGCCAACGGTGGGTTTTGATGAACAGTTGTGGGGGAACCATTGCTCAGCGGGAGATAAACAATCTTTGCTCCGGGCGATCGACCATAGCTTGAGCTATTTAAAAACTGCTAGCGCCGCCCGAGCTTATCAAAATTACTCTGTACCGGGGGTGACCAGAGAGCGGGTAACCCGTTCCCTCCAGCGATTTAAAACTTTGTTGCAACAGTCTCCCAGTCCCGAAGCTCTCCAGACCGCTGTTGCCAGGGAATTTCAGTTTTATCAGGCGATCGGTAACGATGGCAAGGGCACAGTCCATTTCACTGGTTATTTTGAACCAGTTTATACCGCCAGTCGTCAACGCACTGCCGAATATCGTTATCCCATTTATGGTTTGCCCAATAATTTTTCTCGTTGGTCTAAGCCCCACCCCACTAGGGCTGACTTGGAAGGTATGGATGGTTTAGGCAAATCAAGTCAGTTACAGGGACGGGAAATTGCTTGGTTCCGTAATCGTCTAGATGCCTATCTAATCCAGGTACAGGGTTCTGCCAAAATCAACTGGGTGGGGGGAGGCCAAAGTTCCGTGGCCTTTGCTGGAGCGACGGATTATCCCTACGTAAGTTTAGGGAAGGAAACCATCCAAGAGGGAATTTTCCAGCCTGGGGAGGTTACTTTGCCTAAGTTAATCGACTATTTTGAGCAAAATCCCAGCGAACTAAGTCGTTTTATCCCCCGCAATAATCGTCTAATTTTCTTTAAGGAAACCTCCGCCAGCACCCCCGCCAAGGGCAGTATTGGGGTGCCAGTTACTGCCGAGCGTTCCATTGCCACCGATAAATTCCTTATGCCTCCAGGGGCGATCGCCGTTTTAGCGGCTCCCATTCCCGATTGTCAGGGTCAAAAAGTCAACGTTAGTCGTTTTGTGGTGGATCAGGATACCGGCAGTGCCATCAAAGGCCCCGGTCGGGTGGATATTTTCATGGGCACTGGCCAAACTCCTGGCGATCGAGCCGGTTTGATGAGTGACGACGGCCAAATTTATTACCTGCTTCTACGCTAGCGATTTTTCCCTGTTTCCCGGTACAGAAAATCTGAAAATTTCCCCGCGCCTCAGAACGTGTTTGGAAAGTTTTACTCCGCCCCCCAAATTGACCCACTAAAGCGACCGCAATACTGGGGGACTGTCACTCAGTTTCCCCCAAAATCTGGGGGGTCAGGGGGGCGTTTAAAACGGGCTCTCAGAGTCTTGGCCCAAACAAATGGAGGTTAACAGCTATAAATTGCCCAAACTCTCACCAAGGACTCTAGGTTCCCAGCTAGTGTGTCAGAAGTTTGTTCAATGGAGCACCAAAATTCTGTAGAGTGGAGTTCTCCCCGTCTGTTTTTTTGATGTGGGCACAGGTTCAATAAATTCCCATAGCCAGTCTTTACACCCTAAGGAGACGCGAATTGGTTAACGCAACCCCTTTTATTACCACTAAATCAGAAGAGATTTTTGCCGCCGCTCAACATTTAATGCCCGGTGGTGTCAGTTCCCCGGTAAGAGCTTTCAAGTCCGTCGGCGGCCAGCCCATTGTTTTTGACCGAGTAGAAGGGGCTCAGATTTGGGACGTAGATGGTAATCAATACATTGACTATGTGGGTACCTGGGGGCCGGCCATTTGTGGCCACGCTCACCCCGATGTAATCAGCGCCCTCAAACAAGCTTTGGATAAAGGCACCAGTTTTGGTGCTCCCTGTGCCCAGGAAAACGTACTGGCGGAAATGGTCATTGATGCTGTGCCTAGCATTGAAATGGTACGGTTTGTCAACTCCGGTACCGAAGCCTGTATGTCCGTTTTGCGCTTGATGCGGGCCTTCACTGGACGGGAAAAAATCATTAAATTTGAGGGTTGTTACCACGGCCACGCCGATATGTTCTTGGTCAAAGCTGGTTCTGGGGTGGCGACCCTCGGTTTACCGGATTCCCCTGGGGTGCCCAGTAACACAACTAAAGCAACATTGACTGCTCCTTATAACGATCTAGAGGCGGTTAAAGCTCTGTTCGTGGAAAATCCTGACAGCATTGCCGGGGTAATTCTCGAGCCAGTGGTGGGTAATGCCGGTTTTATCCTCCCCGATGCGGGCTTTTTGGAAGGTTTACGGGAACTGACCAAGGAGTATGGTGCTCTGTTGGTTTTTGATGAGGTGATGACAGGTTTTCGGGTTTCCTACGGTGGTGCCCAAGCCCGGTTTGGCATTACTCCCGATTTGACTACCCTCGGTAAGGTGATCGGTGGTGGTTTACCAGTAGGAGCCTATGGTGGTCGGGAAGAAATTATGGCCATGGTGGCTCCAGCCGGCCCCATGTATCAAGCGGGTACCCTGTCCGGCAACCCGTTGGCCATGACGGCGGGTATTAAAACCCTGGAAATTCTGCAAAAGCCAGGATCCTACGAATATTTGGATAAGATCACCAAACGGCTAGTGGATGGTTTACTAGCTGCGGCTCAGGATGCGGGCCATGAAGTTTGTGGCGGTTCCATCAGTGCCATGTTTGGAATTTTCTTTGCTCCTGGCCCTGTCAGAAACTATGAAGATGCTAAGTTGGCCGACACCAATAAATTTGCCCGTTTCCATCGGGGTATGTTGGAAAGGGGGATTTATCTAGCTCCTTCCCAGTATGAAGCGGGTTTTCCTTCCCTAGCCCACACCCAAGAACAGATCGATCAGACCATTGCCGTCGCTAAGGAAGTATTTGCTACTCTCTGAACTGTTTGATCCCCGATCGCCTATTGCCGGGGGGAAGAGATATAGAACCCCAACTTGATTACCCAAAACCTTCCCCCATCCTGGACTTGGTTAACTCAGCCATAGACTAGGGTGGGGGTAAAAATACGGGTCGAATTCAATGCCCTAGCACAAATTCCTTGGGGCAGGACAAAAAAGATCGTTAAAAATTGTCAAGGCGCAGAAACTAGCCTAAGATGAGACCCATATAAAGAATTGTCTTGCGACCCAAATACCCATTAGGCAATAGAACTTAGGAGGATTTATGGCTCTTGTACCAATGAGACTGCTGTTAGACCATGCGGCGGAAAATGGTTATGGCATTCCCGCTTTCAACGTCAACAACATGGAGCAGATCATTTCGATCATGCAGGCCGCTGATGAAACCGACAGCCCTGTAATTTTGCAAGCTTCCCGTGGTGCCCGGAGCTACGCTGGGGAAAATTTCCTGCGCCATTTAGTTTTGGGGGCGGTCGAAACCTATCCTCACATTCCCATTGCCATGCACCAAGACCACGGCAATAGCCCCGCCACTTGCTATTCCGCCATCCGCAACGGTTTCACCAGTGTGATGATGGACGGTTCCTTGGAAGCTGACGCCAAGACCCCCGCTAGCTTTGAGTACAACGTTAATGTAACCGCTGAAGTAGTTAAAGTAGCCCACTCCGTTGGGGCCAGTGTAGAAGGGGAATTGGGTTGCTTAGGTTCCTTGGAAACTGGTCAAGGGGAAGCTGAAGACGGCCACGGTTTTGAAGGGAAGTTAGACCACTCCCAACTGTTGACCGATCCCGAAGAAGCAGTGGAATTCGTCAACAAAACCCAGGTGGATGCCCTCGCTGTGGCGATCGGTACCAGCCATGGTGCCTACAAATTTACCCGCAAACCCACCGGTGAAGTTTTGGCCATCAGCCGCATTGAAGAAATTCACCGCCTGCTGCCCAACACCCACTTGGTAATGCACGGTTCTTCCTCCGTTCCCCAGGAATGGATCGACATGATCAACGAATTCGGTGGTGCTATCCCCGAAACCTATGGTGTGCCCGTGGAAGAAATTCAAAAAGGCATCAAGAGTGGTGTACGTAAAGTAAACATCGACACCGATAATCGCTTAGCCATCACCGCCGCTTTCCGGGAAGCCGCTGCTAAAGATCCCAAGAACTTTGATCCCCGTCACTTCCTCAAGCCTTCTATCAAATATATGAAGCAGGTTTGTGCCGATCGCTATCAACAGTTCTGGACTGCTGGCAATGCCTCTAAAATCAAGCAATTGACCTTGGATGACTACGCCGCTAAATATGCCAAAGGTGAATTAACCGCCACCTCCCGCACCTCCGTTGCTGTGTAGATTGAAGTTAATTTTTCGTTTCTAAGTTTTGCCTTAGTAAAAACAAGAGAATAAATAATTTTGCTCCTCCTTGGTTCAATCCTGGGGGAGTTTTTTCTTCTCAGATGGGCGGCAACCCCGTAAGATTGGGAAGATTAGTTTTAGCTTAAGCAACGGCGGTAATGGTGAAACGCATTTCTATCCTCGGCTCCACCGGTTCCATTGGTACCCAAACTCTGGACATTGTTACCCATCATCCTGATGCTTTTCAGGTGGTCGGTTTAGCGGCTGGGGGAAATGTTGCATTACTAGCCCAACAGGTGGCGGAGTTTCGCCCAGAGATTGTTGCGATTCGTCAGGCAGAAAAGTTAGAGGACCTAAAAGCAGCAGTGGCCGAACTAACTGATTACCAACCCATGTACGTGGTGGGGGAAGAAGGGGTGGTGGAAGTGGCCCGTTATGGTGATGCAGAAAGTGTGGTCACAGGTATTGTCGGTTGTGCGGGATTATTACCCACCATGGCGGCGATCGCCGCCGGGAAAGATATTGCTTTAGCCAATAAGGAAACGTTAATTGCCGGAGCTCCGGTGGTGTTACCCCTGGTGGAAAAAATGGGGGTGAAGTTATTGCCGGCGGATTCAGAACATTCAGCCATTTTTCAATGTTTACAGGGGGTTCCCGAAGGGGGGTTACGGCGGATCATTCTCACCGCTTCCGGGGGAGCATTCCGGGACTTGCCGGTGGAAAGATTACCGTTTGTAACAGTACAGGATGCCCTCAAACATCCCAACTGGTCTATGGGACAAAAAATCACCATTGATTCCGCCACATTGATGAACAAGGGTTTGGAGGTGATTGAAGCCCATTATCTATTTGGCTTGGACTACGATCATATAGACATTGTCATTCATCCCCAAAGCATTATTCATTCTTTAATTGAGGTGCAGGATACTTCTGTGCTAGCTCAACTGGGGTGGCCTGATATGCGTTTGCCGTTGCTCTATGCCCTATCTTGGCCAGAAAGAATTTACACCGACTGGGAACCTTTGGATTTAGTTAAAGCCGGTAGCTTGAGTTTTCGGGAGCCAGATCACGATAAATATCCCTGCATGCAATTGGCCTATGGGGCCGGGCGAGCTGGGGGAGCCATGCCAGCGGTGTTAAATGCGGCCAATGAACAGGCGGTGGCTTTATTTTTGCAAGAAAAAATTAGCTTTTTGGATATTCCCCGTCTGATTGAAAAGACCTGTGACCTCTACGTTGGTCAAAATACTGCTAGCCCTGATTTAGAAACAATTTTGGCAGCGGATCAATGGGCCCGGCGGACGGTGTTGGAAAATAGCGCCTGTGTGGCTACTCGGCCATAAAGTCTAGTTGGCTTCAACTTTGACCGGAATTATTTACCCAAGGATGGTGGGGGATTCTGGTTAGTTTTAGCGGGTCATCAGGCGATCGCCAAAATATTTCTGATAATTTCACTAAGTTTGACTGAAATTTAACTAATCAAAACGGGGATCACCCATTGCTCTATGTCCACTGATTCTGTTAACTGTCGGGGTCAAAAACAGGGAATCTGGGCACAGGATTATGGCGGTTGAGGTGAGGAAAACCCCACAGACGCAGTTCGCCATTCCACCGCTAAACCTACACCCACGGCTGTACCCAGGGCAACAGCACAATAAAAGCGCTATGTTAGAATCAGCAATACACAGGGCACGCTGAGGTGATGGATTTAGATTATGTTTGAACGCTTTACAGAAAAAGCCATTAAAGTAATCATGCTTGCTCAGGAGGAAGCTCGTCGCCTCGGACATAACTTCGTTGGCACGGAACAAATTCTGCTCGGCTTGATTGGCGAAGGGACTGGCGTCGCCGCCAAGGTTCTCAAATCCATGGGGGTTAATCTCAAAGATGCCCGCATCGAAGTAGAAAAAATTATCGGGCGGGGATCGGGCTTTGTGGCCGTGGAAATCCCCTTTACTCCCCGGGCCAAGCGGGTGCTGGAACTTTCCCTTGAGGAGGCTCGGCAACTGGGTCACAATTACATTGGCACCGAACACCTGCTGTTGGGTCTGATTCGAGAAGGGGAAGGGGTAGCTGCTCGGGTCCTAGAAAACCTTGGGGTTGATCTCTCCAAAGTCCGCACCCAGGTGATCCGCATGTTGGGAGAAACGGCCGAAGTAGCTGCCGGTGGTGGCAGTGGTGGTCGCACCAAAACCCCTACCTTAGATGAGTTTGGCTCTAACCTCACCCAGATGGCCGCCGAAGGGAAGTTAGACCCGGTGGTAGGTCGCCAAAAAGAAATTGAGAGGGTGATTCAGATCCTCGGCCGCCGCACCAAGAATAACCCCGTCCTGATTGGGGAGCCGGGGGTTGGTAAAACGGCAATCGCCGAAGGTTTGGCCCAGCGCATTGCCAACAAAGATATTCCCGACATCCTCGAAGAAAAACGGGTCGTCACCCTGGACATCGGTCTATTGGTGGCCGGCACTAAATACCGGGGGGAATTTGAGGAACGGCTGAAAAAAATCATGGATGAAATCCGCCAAGCCGGTAACATCATCCTGGTGATTGACGAAGTTCATACCCTAATCGGAGCCGGAGCCGCCGAGGGGGCGATCGACGCTGCCAATATTCTCAAGCCCGCCCTAGCCCGGGGAGAATTGCAATGTATTGGTGCCACCACCCTGGATGAGTACCGCAAACACATTGAACGGGACGCAGCCCTGGAGCGTCGTTTTCAACCGGTGATGGTGGGGGAACCCTCCGTGGAAGAAACCATCGAGATTCTTTACGGTCTGCGGGAACGTTACGAACAGCACCACAAACTGAAAATTTTGGACGAAGCCCTGGAAGCCGCCGCCAAACTTTCCGACCGTTACATCTCCGACCGCTTCCTGCCCGATAAGGCGATCGATCTAATTGACGAAGCTGGTTCCCGGGTGCGGTTGATTAATTCCCAATTGCCCCCCGCCGCCAAGGAGTTGGACAAGGAATTGCGACAGATTCTTAAAGAAAAAGATGATGCTGTCCGCAACCAGGACTTCGAGCAAGCCGGGGAACTCAAGGACCGGGAAGACGAAATTAAAAAACAAATCCGGGCGATCGCCTCTTCCAAAAAAGCGGAAGGGGATAACGGCGAGCCGGAAGTGACCTCCGAAGAAATTGCCCACATCGTCGCCTCCTGGACAGGGGTGCCGGTGAACAAGCTAACGGAATCCGAGTCAGAAAAACTGTTGCATATGGAAGATACCCTCCATCAACGGTTAATTGGCCAGGAAGATGCGGTTAAGGCCGTTTCCCGCGCTATCCGTCGGGCCAGGGTCGGGCTGAAAAATCCCAACCGTCCCATTGCCAGCTTTATTTTCTCCGGTCCCACTGGGGTAGGTAAAACCGAGTTGACCAAAGCTCTGGCGGCTTACTTCTTCGGTTCCGAGGAAGCCATGATCCGTCTGGATATGTCGGAATTTATGGAACGACACACCGTTTCCAAATTAATTGGTTCCCCTCCGGGTTATGTGGGCTACAACGAAGGCGGTCAGTTGACGGAAGCAGTACGTCGCCGTCCCTACACGGTGGTGCTGTTCGACGAAATTGAAAAAGCCCACCCCGACATCTTCAATATGCTTCTGCAAATTTTGGAAGATGGTCGCCTCACCGATGCCAAGGGTCGCACAGTGGATTTCAAAAATACCCTGTTGATCATGACCTCCAACATTGGTTCCAAGGTAATTGAAAAAGGTGGCGGTGGTTTGGGCTTTGACTTTGCCGATGACCAAGCGGAGTCTCAGTACAATCGCATTCGTTCCTTGGTGAATGAAGAGTTGAAAAACTACTTCCGCCCTGAGTTCTTGAATCGTTTGGATGAAATTATCGTCTTCCGCCAATTGAACAAGGAGGAAGTCAAGGAAATTTCGGAAATTCTCCTACGGGATGTGTTTGCCCGGTTGGTGGAAAAAGAAATTTCTCTCCAGGTCACCGACAAGTTCAAGGAGCGCATTGTGGAAGAAGGGTTCAACCCAGCCTACGGTGCCCGTCCCCTCCGTCGGGCCATTATGCGCCTGTTGGAAGACGTGTTAGCCGAAGAAATTCTTTCCGGCCGCCTCAAGGAAGGTAGCCAAGCGCTGGTGGACATTGGTGAAGACAACCAAGTGGTGGTCATCCCCGGTGAAACGAGGGAACTGATTGCCCCCGGCGTTGAATAATTAGGTCCCCCAGCGGGCCATTACCATAGGATGAAGGGAGGACTAGAGGTCTTCCCTTTTTTTGTTGGAGAGTCATTGCCATGTTAAAAGTCCTGCATCTTTCTGATATTCACCTGGGCAGTGGTTTTTCCCATGGGCACATTAATCCGGCCACGGGGTTAAATACGAGGTTAGAGGATTTCATTCAGAGTTTACGGCTGTGCATTGACCGGGCGATCGCCGAACCCGCCGATGTGGTGCTATTTGGGGGGGATGCTTTCCCCGATGCCACTCCGCCCCCCTATGTGCAGGAAGCCTTTGCCGCCGAATTTCGCCGTTTAGCCGATGCCGATATTCCCACAGTGTTATTGGTGGGCAACCATGACCAACATTCCCAGGGCAGTGGAGGAGCTAGTTTATGTATCTATCGCACCCTGGCTGTGCCCGGTTTCATCGTTGGGGATCGCCTGGCCACCCATTTAATTCCCACCGCCAATGGAGATCTACAGATTGTTACCTTGCCTTGGTTAACCCGTTCGACTCTCCTAACCCGGCCGGAAACGGAGGGGTTATCCTTGGAAGCGATTAATTTGCTGTTGCTGAAAAAGTTACAGCCCATTTTGGAAGGGGAAATTCGGAGTTTAGATCCCCAATTACCCACTATTTTGTTGGCCCATTTAATGGCGGACCGGGCCACCTTTGGGGCGGAAAAAACCCTGTCCGTGGGCAAGGGCTTTACCATTCCCCTGGCTTTGATTAATCGGCCGGAATTTGATTACGTTGCCCTGGGCCATGTCCATAAACATCAAAATCTCAATCCCCACAATAATCCCCCCATTGTTTATCCCGGTAGCATTGAGCGGGTGGACTTTGGCGAAGAAAAGGAAGACAAAGGCTATATTTGGCTAGAAATTAGTAAAGGAAAAGTAGATTGGCAATTCTGTCCCCTGCCCGCTCGCCCCTTTAAAACCATTAAAGTAGATGTGACGGAAGCGACGGATCCCCAAGGGGAATTATTAATGGCGATCGCCAAAACAGCCATTGACAATGCCGTGGTGCGGCTAATTTACCAAATTCGTTCTGAACAGCTAGAACAAATCGATAACCGCAAATTACAGGAGGCTTTAAAGCCGAGCCATTCCTACACCATCCGTCCAGAACTGGTTAGCCAGTTGGCCCGGCCACGGTTGCCAGAATTGGGAGTAGGTTCCGCCCTTGATCCCCTGGTGGCCCTCAAAACCTATCTGGAAAATAAAAAAGACATTAAAGAGTTAATGCCCGACCTCATGGAAGCAGCCGAGCATTTACTTAATGGCAGTGAAGAACAATGGTTAGAAGCGGTGGGGGATTGACGCAACTTTTACATACTTTTCCCACCACAATCAGAGGACTAGGTTGGCCCGTTAAACCCGTTCCAACTAACCGCCGTAGTTCCAGCCAGTGCTTTCTAGTAATAAGGGATCTCCTTCATTAAAAACCTGGGCTCCAATGACTTCGCCGACAAAAACGGTGTGATCGCCGTGGGCCACAGACCCTACCACCCGACACTCCACATAACCGAGACAGTCTTTGAGCACAGGACAACCGGTTTCGGGGGCATCAAGCACATCAAAATTTTCAAACTTGTCCCCCACCCGCCGTTGGGGTTTAAAAAATTGCGCCGCCACATCTTTTTGGTCCGCCGCCAGAAAACTGAGGGCAAACTGGCCACTTTCCTGTAACAGCCGATGGGAAATGGAATCAGTGCGCACGCAATTAACCACCAGGGGCGGCTCAAAGGAACCCTGCATTACCCAACTGGCGGTGAAACCATTGGCTTCTTCTCCGGACTTAACACCACAGACGTAGAGGCCGTGGGGAATTTTACGCAGGAGGGTTTTCTTTGCTTGTTCGTCTAGCACGATATTTTCTCAAGATTGAATGACAATTTGGCAGTCCATATTTCCTTAGCTTAACAATCCCTGTCCTCTAATCAACCCCATTGAAGGATCGCATTTGGTCCCAATGGCGCTGAAATTAGCTAATTTTCATGATTCTTTCGTAAATAATTTTTACCAATTAGTTTATTCCGAGAAAATCTCAATACAATAATTCCATCATTACTGTGTGACCCGGCGATCGCCATGGAACCAAATCATTTCCCCGGTAATATTTCTCGGCCTATTTATCGTAAACAGGTTAGGCAATATCTAGCGATGGTGGCGGTGTTGGCCATGGTGAGCACCAGTTGCAAAGGCAATAACCCCAAAACCAATCAGGGTAGTGGTGGGGGAAGTAACGAAAAAATTGAAGCCCTTTACTACACCAGTGTGGCGGAATGCAAAACTGATATGGCCAATCAGGCCAATGAGTATAAAGTCTTGGCGGAAGCCCATAAAGCCGGCAAATTACCCAATGCCCCTACCCCTCCCCCCATTCGCCCGGAGGACTGCGAAGCCCAAATGAAAGCGGCCCAGGCGGAACATCAACGGAATGCCCCGGTTTACGGCAGTCGAGCCGATTGTCAAACCGATAGGGTAATCTGTGAGCCTACCCCCAGTGGCTACCACACGAGCGGTTATCGTCCGGTTTTTGGCGGAGCTTACTTTTACCCCTACGGCAATAATTACACCTATATTTATTCCGGCGGTGTGCAGCAGCGGGTATTGCAACCATCCATTGTCTATCGGGGGACAAACCCGGATCAGTTGATTACCCCCAATGGCATCTCTGTGCCCCGCACCACCACAGGCAAAGTTTCTACTTCCAAAGCTGTCACTGCCCCCGCTCCCCCTAGGCCATCGGGTACCGCTGCTAAAGGCACTATTTCTGGCCGCAGTAGTAATAAGGGTTTCGGTTCTACTTTTAAAGGCACTGGCCGGGGAGGCAAATAATGCAACCGATAAAAATTAGTCGTCGTCCCCGCTGGCGCCAGCATATCCAGGACAATGCTTACCAAGCGGATGTGCTCAGTGATCCAGCTCAAAAATACTGGGTGGAAGCCCTGCCCCAACCCTTTGCCATCCAATTCAGCCCCCAAGAAGAAACGGCGATCGCCATTGCGAGTGAAAAACTTTGGCAAATGTGTGTGGAATTTCTGGACTGGTTTTTCGATGAAGATGATGATTCCGCCGTTGACGCAAGGTTAGCCCAGTTAAAAATTCGCCCTGAATATTGGCCTGCTCTGAAAAAAAGTTGGCATCGCACCGACCCGGTGGAAGACTTGAGTTTAGCTACCCGTTTCGATCTAGTAGTCACCGAAGATGGTCAGATTAAATTGATTGAAATTAATGGAGAAACCCCGCTATTAGGAGCAGAAACCGTTTACCAATGGAATTGGTTAGTGGATTACCAACGCAACCACAATCAAGGGGCCTATGCCTTACCAGCCAATGCCAGTCAGTTTAATGAATATTGGGAAAGAACAGCTGGGCAATGGCGCAGGATTTATGAAGAATATGATTTACTCCGCACCGGCATTTCTTTTCTGGTGGATGAGCAACTGGAAGAAGACAGTGAAATGGCCATGCAATTAATCCAAATTCTCCACGATGAAGTGGATGAAAATGTTTACACCCAATTGGTTTATTTACGGGGCTTAGAAGATGAACGGGGTCAACTAATGCAGAGAGGATTAGGTTTGGATGAAGATGGTTATTTCATTGACCATGCCAACGAAAGAATTCCAATTTTGTGGAAAATGTATGACTGGTCAGATTTGCAAAATGATATGGCCAATGCTGGTTGCACTGAAGCCTTAGCGCAACGCTTAGCCGTAGGAGATGCAAAAGTTATTGAACCTTTATGGAAGCAAATTTTATCTAATAAAGGAACCATGGCTTTAATTTGGCAACAGTTTAAAGATAGTGAGTATGCTGAATATCTCCTGCCCACCTATTTTGAAAGCGATATTTCCCTGGAAGCAACCCGCCTATTACTAGAAGGTTTACACGTTCGTAAGCCCCTTTTAGGCATGGAAGGCATCGGTGTTTCGATTGAGTTAGGGGCTGGGGCAGTGGAAAAACGGCCAACCTATGGCTATGGTGAAGAGGGCTTTATTATCCAGGAATATATCGAATTGCCCCAAGCATTTGACTACCATTACATGGTTGGTAGTTGGGTTATTGATGACGTTGCCGCTGGTATTATTTTGCGGGGAGATACGGCTCGTATTACAGGGCGTCATTGTTTAATTATTCCCCATATTGTAGCAGAAGAATTTTTGTCTATTAGTTAACTTATGATTTCTAAAATATAGGGGGAATAGTCGTGAAAATTACTTGTTTAAAACATAGTCAAATAAGGGGAAATCAAAGGAATTGTTTAAACAATTGGGATGTGGACAGACTAATCCCCATCGACTATCAAATCCCTACTAAGATTTTGGATAATGTAGAAAACAATCTAAAGAATGATTTTTGCCTTTTACTAAGTCGAGATGTTTATTCCGAAGGTGATGCTAAGTTTTTATACAACTATTTACTCTCCCGTCAACAGGATTTATCCGACGATTTTTTAGCTTTATTACCCCGATGGCTGGGAGATGAACAAAAACATTATCAAGCTCTGCGGCGAGTTTATCGCTTTTTATCTGAGCTAAATTTTGCCGCTATGGATGACAATTTTCAGCGGCGATCGCCTAGTCTGGAACAAATTGATTGGGTTTTACAAGATGAATTCACCATTGTTAGCACCCTAGTCTTTGACGAATTGGGGTCTATGTTTTCTTACCGTCGGGATTTACGGGAATATTATCAACCTTTTGGCAAAGTATTGAGTCGTGTGGGACAACATTTAGTCCAGGATGAAGGTAGCCATTTTCGCCACTTTTTAAATATTCTCCAACAGAATCATTCTCACCGTTTAAAGGAATTACCGGATTTTTTTCATAGTTTAATCAAATTGGAAAAATCCCTGGGGTGTTATTACCACACTTTTTTGTTAGACCATGCCCAAGAAATGCACCGTTTTCCCAGCTATTTTAGCGAGGTCATTGCCCAATTAATTTTGGCTGAATTAAACCTTGGCGATCGCCCTAGTAACACCATTATTAAATCCTTAACCCAATCTTCTTTTTCTTCTAATCCATGACCTATTCCATTTTGGCTAGCCAAATTTGGACAAAAAATCCGCCTTGGCGATGGCGATCGGGCAAATGGTGTTGCAATATCTCCGGGAAGAAAATAGAGTGGCCTATATCCGTATTATGGGCGTTTCCGGAGCATTGCTGATTTTATCAATATCCTAGAACAGTTGCCAAAAGAGCAGAGTCCTAATGAAAAATGTCCAGCTACTCCTTAACCTTGCCACAATCTTCAACTATTTAAGGGGTTAATTGTAGCCGTTTTGTTAGGTCTTAACCCTGTTATCATTTCCCTTCGGAGCCATCCATGGTCAATCTTCTCGTAATTAGTTTACGGATCGCCCCGGCAGCGGAAGCGGCATTTACTGAGTTTTACCACCATCACTACATTCCTAAATTATTAGAAGTTGTTCCTGAAATCACTACCGCCCGTCGCTACGAAGAATATGGAGTGGCCGGCAGTTTGAAGTGGTTCAGCAAACGCTTGCTCACGTTCTACGAATTAGCCCCCAATGTTTCTTTGGAGCAGATTAACTCTGCCCTGTCTCGCCCAGGGCGGGAAGAGGAAACCGCTACATGGCAACATTGGAAAGTTAATGCATTACAAGGTCTAAGCCGGGTAGCTTACCAACAAACCTATGCCCATTCCCGCCGTCCTTGGGATGGCATCTTTGGCAATCGTCCTTTTTTCCAAGTCAGCGTTGAAGTTAAACCGGAGGCGGAACCGGAATTTCGGGCCTGGTACGAAGAAAGCTATTTACCTAAAATTATGGCGGATGTGCCTACCTGGGCCGCTTGCCGTCGTTATACCAGCTTTGATCGGGACCCTGTAATCTACCACACCATTTATGAAACCGCGAACTTGGCAGACCTAGAAACATCCTTTGCCTCCATGCGGAGTGCCTACCTTTATGGTTCTAATGCCGACTGGGATCGCTGGGTAGGGACCGCCATTACCTATCAAGATGCAGCTAGTTATCGTCCTATTTTTCGCCGGCCAGGTTAAAACGCAAGAACCCGAAAGATTAAAAATTACTCCCTTGGCATCCCGTTACAGTGAAGAGCACTCTTCACCATTAACCGATGAGTTTGAGTTACCGTATTCGTCCCATGGCAGTTGCCGATCGCCCGTTGGTGACCCGTTGGGCCCAGCAGGAAGGATTTTGTCCGGGCATAGGGGATGTAGGGATTTTTTGTGACACCGATGACGCTGGCGTTTGGGTGGGGGAATGGGAAGGCAGCCCAGTGGGTTGCATTGCCGGCATTCGTTATGACGAAAATTACGGTTTTATTGGTTTATTTCTCGTTCAACCAGAATATCGGGGGCGGGGTTTTGGGGTGGCTCTCTGGCAAACGGCGATCGCCCATTTGGAAAATGTCCAGTGCGTTGGTCTGGAAGCAGCCCTAGCCAGGGTGGAAGATTACCAAAAATGGGGCTTTCGTCCCGCCTATTACACCCGTCGTTATCGTTTACCCCCTGCCGATCGCCGCTCCTGTGTGCGGCCAAGTTTTACCCCGGATTTTCCCCTCGGTTATCAACTTTTGGCCGGTGACCAATTAACAGAAGCCAAAGTGTTAGCCTACGATGCCCGCCACGAAGCTACACCTCGTCCCCTCTTTTTGCACGAATGGTTGGGACGGCCGGAGGGAAAGGTGATGGTAATTTTGGATGATCAGGGGGATTGTTGTGGTTACGGCCGCATTCGTCCCTGTTTATTGCCCGACGATGAAGATGGTTTTCCCCAGGGTTGGCGTTTGGGCCCCCTGATGGCTGATAGTACTGCTTTAGCCGGGGCTTTGTTGGACGTGTTACTTGGCGATCGCCAGGGGCCAGTGTTTATTGATGTGCCAGAAGTGAATCAAGATGCCATTTATCTGTTGGAAGAACGGGGCTTTGAACTGACTCTGTTAAATTTGCGGATGTATAAAGGCAATCCTCCCCAACTTCCCTTGGAAAACATCTACGGCCTAGCCTGTCTGGAACTCGGCTAAGCACTAGTCAACCGAGGCGGTAGAGGGGAATTGGGATAACGGGGACGACGGTGCAGTAGGCTAACCATTTTGCTGGGATCGGGTAAATCCAGATGCACGGGCGGGCGATTTTCGTCCACCATCACCGTAATGTCAACTTGGATGGGATTTTCCAGTTCTGGATAAATTAGCTCCACAGAGTAACTGACGGAACGGAAAGGGTTAAATCCCTCTGATTTTTCTAACTTGTCTTCGGCATCGGTATCAGTTGATGACTCTACTATTACCAAGGCTTCTGGCTGTTTATCGTCCGTTACCTCCTCTTTTTCTTCAATAACATCTAAAACACTAGCCACCAAAGCCTCTGGCATTTCTTCCTGTACTGATTCCTTTATTTTTTCTTCTATTTGTTCTTCCCCTGCTTCAACATTAACGGCGATCGCCAACACGGGTTCGAGGATTGGCTCCTCCACCTTCTCTTCAGCTATTTTTTCAATGGTTGGCGCTGTAATTGCCAGCGGTTCTGGAATTTGCTCTTCAATTATTTCCCCTCTGTTTTCCGTTACTTCCGTGGTCTCTAGAGATTTACCGGGTTCCGTTTCCCCATTCCCTGTCAGTTTCACCCTTGCCTTTCTGTGCCATTGCAGTACCGGTACCGGCTCTGGATCAAGCTCTGGCACCACCATAGGACGCTTTGGATGGGGCACAATGGAGTTATTGGCCTCATCTGTTACGCTCTGTTCTTCTTCCGGCTCCAATTCCTCTGGTTCAGTATTGAGTTTCGGTACTGTCACCGTGGTGATGGCAGGGGTAACAATTTGGAATTGAAAACGAATTTGCCAGGTTTCTCCACAAAGGTGATCGAATAAGTCTGGTTGGGCACTCAGTTGCCAGGTTCCCGGTTGGACAGTGTGCAAATCCAACAGAGAAATCAGACCGTCTTGATTAGTGCGGCCCTGGAAATCATGGTTTTCCACTTTGCCGGTGGCGGAGAAAAACTTCCAGCGCCATTGCACATATTTGTGGGGCACTGGCAATCGGGCCGCTAGACGGTAATGGCCCACGGGCAAGGAGCGGCAGGAATCTAGCGGTTGCCAACTGGGGATATCGTCGGTTTTAAACCAAATTGTCCATGGGGTCATGGCAAGTCACAGAAAAGTTAGAGGTGAGGTGGGGGTATTTTTCCCTATGTCCCGCTAAACGTTGTTTGAGTTCCGTAATGTTCCCCATTAAATCCTGTAACTGCAAGGTTTCCTGGGCTTTATCGGCCAGCCATTTAAGCTGTACTGTGCCCGTTGCTATTTCCCCATCTCCCAGTACTAAACAGGCGATCGCCCCGGATTTATCCGCCCGTTTAAATTGTTTGCCAAAGGCACTAGCACTTAGATCCAAAGCCACGGCCAAACCTTGATTGCGTAACTTTTGAGCCAGAATTAACGCTTGGGGTTCTGCCTTTTCCCCTTTGGAAATCAGGTACAAGTCCGGGCTAGGAGCGGGGGGCGTAGCCATTTGTTGCAAAAGGATAATTAATCGCTCTAATCCCATGGCCCAACCCACGGCCGGGGTAACGGGGCCTCCCAATTCCGCCACTAAGCCGTCGTAACGACCGCCGCCACAAACGGTGGCCTGGGCCCCCAGATCGCTGGATTGAATTTCAAAAGCGGTGTGGGTGTAATAATCCAAACCCCGCACCAGGGTAGGGGTGAGTTGGTAGGCAATGCCCAAATTCGTTAGTAATTGTTGCACTTGGTCAAAGTGCCGTTGGGAATCCACTCCGAGATGATCCAAAATGCTGGGGGCATCCTGGACAATTTCCTGGGTTCGTTTGGCTTTGCTGTCCAAAATTCTCAGGGGATTACGCTCTAATCTATCTTGGGAGTCGGGATCTAGTTCAGCTTTAAAAGGAGTTAAGTAAGCGATCAAAGCTTCCCGATACCTTTGGCGATCGCCGCCGTTACCAACGGAATTTAGGGCAAGGGAAAGGTTACTCAAACCAAGGGCTTTGAGAATATCGGTGCCCAAAGCGATAACTTCCACATCGGCCCTGGGATCGGCACTGCCCAACACTTCTACCCCCAATTGATGAAATTGCCGTTGTCTGCCCGCCTGGGGTCTTTCGTAGCGGAACATGGGCCCGGTGTACCACAGCCTTTGCACTCCGCCAGCGGCCTGTAAGTTCTGTTCAATATAGGCCCGCACCACCCCAGCTGTGCCTTCTGGCCTCAAGGTAATCGGGCGGTCACCCCGGTCGGTAAAACTATACATTTCCTTCCCCACCACATCTGTGGCTTCCCCAATACCCCGCTCAAACAGGGAAGTCTGCTCAAAAATTGGGGTGCGAATTTCTTGATACAAAGCCCGGTCTAAAATGCTTTTGGCGATCGCCTCTACCCACTGCCAGTAGTTGGTTTCCGGGGGCAAAATGTCACGGGTTCCACGAATGGCTTGGATAGCTCCCATAGTTCGGCTCAGTTCCTGTCAAACAAATACGTTCCTAACCTTAGCGGATTCCGAGGACCCATTGCTCCCTGGCGATCGGCATCTGCACCAAGAAAAGGCTTAGGCTATATTGACTAGGAAAAATCCCCAGATAGGATCTAACCAGCAGTTCTTAATTCAGTAATCCATGCGCAATCCCCTCCGTTGGCTCCAAAATGACGACTTTGCCTATGTTGTCCAGCGGTTGATAGAAGGGCTGATTACCTTATTGCTAGCATCCCTATTAAGCTTTGCCATTGTTCAGCTAGCCCCCGGCAGTTATCTCGACACCCTCCAGCAAAATCCGAAAATTTCCCCAGAAACCCTGCAACAGCTAAAAGTTCAATTTGGCTTGGATCAACCTTGGTATGTGCAATATTGGCGCTGGCTCACCCAAGTGGTGACCCGTTTCAATTTTGGTGAAAGCTTTGTCTATAACCGTTCCGTTGCTTCCCTACTAATAGAACGGATTCCCGCCACCCTACTACTAGCCATAACATCTATCATTCTCACCTGGGCGATCGCCATTCCCTTGGGCATTGTGGGGGCCGTACAGCAAAACACATTCATAGACCGGAGTTTGCGGGTAATCAGCTACATCGGCCAAGGATTTCCTAGTTTTATCACTGCCCTACTTTTATTATTTCTTGCCCAATCCGTTTCACCCCTGTTGCCGGTGGGGGACATGACCAGCATTGATTTTGCCGAATTTTCTTGGCCCCATAAGGTTTGGGACGTGGCTTGGCACATGATTTTACCTACCCTCGCTTTGAGCATCACCAGTTTTGCTGGATTACAAAGGTTGATGCGAGGCCAATTGCTTGATGTGTTGCGCCAGGACTACATTCAAACTGCCAGGGCTAAGGGTTTGCCCGAAAATCGGGTCATTTACGTCCATGCCCTCCGTAATGCCATCAACCCTCTGATCACCATTCTGGGCTTTGAATTTGCTAGCTTACTCAGTGGCGCTTTTATCGCCGAATTTTTCTTTAATTGGCCCGGTTTAGGTCGTCTAATTCTCCAAGCAGTCACCGCCCAGGATCTGTATCTAGTGATGGGCAGTTTAATGATGGGGGCAACTCTCCTCATCGTTGGTAATCTTCTGGCGGACTTACTGCTGAAATTTACCGATCCCCGTATTCAGTTGGCGGATCTGAAATAGAATTCCCACTCAATGTCTGAATAGTTGACCGGCAATGTCCCGGTTACCAGGTTCCACCCCGATAAAATTGAAACCTGGCTACCCCCAAATCCATGGCTTGGGAATTTTCCCCCGGTGGTAAGGCAAAAACTCGAAATTGGTAGACTCCAGGCACATCGGGATTCTTCCAGGGCTTTAGCCCAATGGTGACAGTTTCCCCAGGGGAAATGGTTTGGGCAAAAGTTACAGTGATTTTTCCCGTATCTCTGTCCCAATCCACCGACTCCAGAGCAACTTGGAACCCCCGATTGTGGCGATCGCCAAGAAAAGCAAAGGTTTGTTCCGGGTAAAAATTAATTGGGTCTGGGTTAGGTTGCTGTTGAAAAACAACTCTGTCGAGGGGTTCACCGGCCTGTTCCGGCAGAGAAATAGTGAAATAATACTTCGCCGCCGGAATTGACACCGCATTGAAGGTGGTAACACTATCCACCAACTGGGGAGGACGACTAAAAAAACGCACTCCCCCCGGTAATTCCCCCGCTTCAGCAATGGACATCTCTGGCCCAAAACTTCCGTAGGACTGGGTTAAAACTAGCCCAGAGGCGATCGCCAGTCCCGCTATTTTTCCTAAGCCCAGGGAAATTGGTCTAGTCATAGATAGTTTACCTGAACCGATTGAACAACGTTGATAGATTAACGCACAAATTTGGGCATCACATCCGCTGCTGTAAATAAACCCTTTAAACCCTGACGATGTAACCCATAACCCGCTTTCAAATAACCAAAGGCCGGGCCGCAAACATTGGCCGCCATGCTGGTTTCATCCCCCAGGGTAAAGGTATGGCTAGAAATCTTCCCTTCAAAGGTTCTGCCGGTGATTTTTACGTGGGTACTCAACGGTTTCTTCGGATTACGGGTATCCACCACGCCCCCCACCGTTACTTGGTCTCGGTGACAGATGCCCGCCAACTCCAACATGATGTCATCAGCATGTTCCATATCTTCCAAAGCCAAAATGCCATTGGTTTGATCCAACAGAGCCGCCACCTCCGCATCCGTCATGGCTTGGGCTTTATCGACGTTGTACCCGGGCATGTGAGCAATGTCTTCCCGAATGGTGGCCCGGTAAGCTTCCCAATTAGCAATGCCCACCCCAAAAGTAATTTTTACCTGATGAATTTCCTGAAAACTCTGGGAGGCGATCGCCGCCGCCGCCGTCAATAAACCGGGAGTCGCTCCACAACCCGTCATATAAGTAATACCTGCTTGGGCTAGATCCTCCCGCAATGTTATTAACTGCTCCACCGCACTGGTCCGCTTGAGCGCATCCACCAATACCCCTTGCCAGCCAGAGGCGATGAATTGCCGAGTCACATCCGCCATGAAAGTATTGGGCAAATTCGGTAACGCCAGAAAGTAGCCATCTACTTCCCCCTCACCAATTAAATCTTCAATGCTTTGCTCACTCATCTGTCCCTTCTTGGCCTTACCCACGGAACCTTGCTGGGTATAAGCCTGCACCGCATTATCCACATCAATGCCGTCCGCATCATATAGATACCCATGGCGATCGGCCACAGCCACCAACTTCATCTCCTGCTTGGGTGCCAACAACCTAGCTGCCGCTTGCCCCAAACCACCAAAACCGAGAATGCCAACCCGCAAAGGTGCCAGAGAATTGTTTTCCATTAATCTAAACCCACAAAAACGACTTCCCCATTATCGGACGGAGGAGGTGCAGAGGGGGGAGCAGATAGTTCTGAGGAATGGGAAAGGGGAGTTACCGGTGTCGAGCGAAGTTTTTTTCTATGGTTGAAGCCGTTACTATGACTGTGATTCAGGGATTTTGAAAAATATTTTGTGAAAAGGTGTTGACTTTTCTTGCGGTATT
>NZ_JACJTH010000016.1:0-45893 GCF_014698595.1 Synechocystis sp. FACHB-908
GAGCCGGAACCTGAACCCGAGCCGGAACCTGAGCCGGAACCTGAACCCGAGCCGGAACCTGAGCCGGAACCTGAACCCGAGCCGGAACCTGAACCCGAGCCGGAACCTGAGCCGGAACCTGAACCCGAGCCGGAACCTGAGCCGGAACCTGAACCCGAGCCGGAACCTGAACCCGAGCCGGAACCTGAGCCGGAACCTGAACCCGAGCCGGAACCTGAGCCGGAACCTGAACCCGAGCCGGAACCTGAGCCTGAGCTTCCAACTCCTTCCATACCCGTCGAACCTCCAACTTCTCCAGATGTTGAGGAAATTGATGATGAGAGGCAAATATCGTTTGATATTGAGCGTTCTACTGTTACCAATACCCCCAGCTTGGAAATTCAGAGCCAAGACACAGTTCCCGGCATTAATACTTTCAGCGCCAATGTTGGGGTTAACATCCCCACTAATCAGGTTGTTTTGCAACAGCAACTAAATGAAAACGTAGAGGAAAGTATTTCTGCACAATTCACTAGTCACCTCAATTTAAATATTGATATTGAATTGGTTAATCCCGTTGATGTTTTGCAGGAATTAAATCTCAACACTGGGGTAAATTCTGCCTTGGTTTATATCTATTTCTATCCTCCAGGAACTGCAGGAGAAAATCTTCCTGAATGGCAACTTTCCTCTGATAGTGAGCCGGCTATTCCCCCTGTGGGCTCCTATGCTAAGGTCAGTCATTGGCAGATGGCATCCACTGAGCAACTGATTATTCCTCCTAATAATGATCCGCGGCCGGACGATCAATTGGTAATTGTGGTAGTTACGGCAGACGGTATTGCTAGTCCCATTCCCCTTAACGTTAGCCGCAGGGAAGTAATCCGCCAGGTGGAAATGTTAAACCGAAATCTAACGGCGGCAAATCGAGGCGATAATTACCAAGGCCAGGCATCCCAGTTATATGACTGGTTTATCAAGCCAATTAAACTGATTTTGGAGAATAAGAAAATTGAGAATATTAGCTTTATTCTCGACCGGGGTTTGCGTTCTCTGCCCATGGCCACCATGTACGATCGCCAGTCTGGGCAATACTTGATTGAGGACTATAGCGTGGGGCTGATGCCCAGTTTGAGTTTGACGAACCGGGATTATGCGCCCCTAACTGGGGCCCAGATATTGGCCATGGGAGCGGAAGAGTTTGCTAACCAAAATCCCTTGCCAGCGGCGGCGGTGGAGGTAGACACCATTACCAATCAACTCTGGCGGGGTAGTGCTTTCCTCAATGACCGGTTCACGGTGGATAACTTTGTCCAGTCCTTGGCAACTAAGGAGTATCGTCTAGTACATTTAGCTACCCATGGTGAATTTTTACCGGGTAATCGCAATAATTCCTTTGTGGTTTTCAGCGATCGCTCTTTGGATTTAGACGAATTTGCTAACGTGGGCTTGGATAAACCCATTGATTTGATGGTGCTGTCGGCCTGTCGCACTGCGGTGGGGGACTTTGACGCTGAATTAGGCTTTGCTGGCCTGGCGGTGAAAACTGGAGTCAAAACGGCGATCGGGAGTTTGTGGTATGTCAGCGATGAAGCTACCTTTGCTCTGATGACTAGTTTTTATGATCGACTTCAGCCAGCACCCATCAAGGCCAAGGCCCTACAGCAGGCCCAACTAAGTCTGCTCAGAGGAGAAATTCGGGTTGTGGACGGTAATCTAGTCCTTGGGGATGGCACAAATATTTCCTTGGCGGATTTACCGGCTGATATTCGACAACGCTTAGCAACCCAAGATTTAAGTCATCCCTATTTTTGGAGTGGCTTCACCCTAGTGGGCAGCCCTTGGTAACGAGAAAGTAATTTAATCAAGCCATTGTGCCAATTCAGTTCACTTGTTGACCATAATGGGGCTTTCTTACTATGGCTAGGGTCACTGGAGGGACCAATCCGTGGTCATAATGGAGGCGAAGTCAAATTACCCAAAAACCATGTCCTTTGCTAATGCCGATACTCCCCCCCAAGTCGTTGTGTTGGGGGCCGGAGCCTGGGGCTCTAGTCTTGCCTACGTGCTGAATAACAATGACATTCCTACCCAAGTTTGGTCTCGCCGATCGCCGCAGAGCCTAGAATCCATGGTGGCTGGAGCGGATGTAATTGTCTCGGCGGTTTCCATTAAGGGGGTACCATCGGTGGCGGCCCGGTTGGAGGCCATGGACCTCCAGCGGCGGACTATTTTGGTGACGGCCACTAAGGGTTTAGATCCAGAAACCATGACTACCCCTTCCCAAATTTGGCAAGCTGCCCTTCCTTCCCAGCCGATCGCCGTTTTGTCGGGGCCGAATTTATCGAAGGAAATTGACCAGGGTTTACCGGCGGCCACGGTGGTGGCCAGTAGCGACCAAGCCGCAGCGGAGGAAATTCAAACCATTTTTGCCGCGGATAACTTCCGGGTTTACACCAACAATGATCCCTTGGGTACGGAATTGGGTGGCACCCTGAAAAACGTCATGGCGATCGCCGTGGGAGTATGCGAAGGGTTGGGGCTAGGCACCAATGCTAAATCAGCGTTAATTACCAGAGCTTTACCAGAAATTACCAGGGTGGGGTTACATTTTGGGGCCCAACCGGATACCTTTTGGGGTTTAGCCGGACTAGGAGATTTATTGGCCACCTGCTCTAGCATGCTCAGCCGCAATTATCGAGTGGGTTATGGTTTATCCAAAGGTCAGTCCTTAGAAGAAATTTTGGCCAACCTGGGGGGCACCGCCGAAGGGGTCAACACCACCGACGTACTAATCAAAATTGCCAATCGAGAAAAAATTGCTGTGCCCATCACCCGGCAGGTTTACCGTTTGCTCCATGGAAAAATTACCCCTCCCCAGGCAGTGGAAGCATTAATGGAAAGGGAATTGAAAGCGGAATTTGAAGATTTTGATCTTTAACTCCTTGTCTATTGGGCCAGAACAGCCATCATTGTGAGGTTGTTAACCGTAATCCTAGAATCAGCAGATCCCGTTCCTGCCCCCCCAACTCCGCCACCTTGGGCAATAGACCCCACTGCTCAAAACCATGGCGTTGAAACAAACGAATACTGGGCTGATTATGGGCAAAAATGTATCCCAGCAAAGTTTTCAGCCCCAACTGGGGGGCTTTGGCGATCGCCGTTTTGAGTAAATACTGCCCCAAACCCCGATGATGCCAGAGGGGATCGAGGTAAATGCTCAACTCCGCAGTGCGGTGGTAAGCCGGGCGACCATAAAACCGCTGAAAACCCAACCAACCAACTATTTGCTTGTGCTCCGTTACCAACACCCAGAGAGGATAGGTATCTGGTCCATGGTCCGCAAACCACTGACGACGGCTTTCCACCGTAATCGCATCGGTATCGCCGGTGGCCACATTTTGGGGAATGTTGGCATTGTAGATAGCAACAATAGAATCTAAATCCGTAATGGTGGCATCCCGTAGGAAAAGGTCAGATGGGATCACAGCAATATTTTAGTACTTGCGGGTTGGGTATGGTCACTGATCTAAATGTTAATGGGATTTGCGATGGTTTCCGTCATTTCTAGGCGATCGCCAGAATGGAGCCGCAAAAAATGGTAGCGAAAAATACATTTTCTAACTACTTGACTCTTTACGATGGATAGTCGACGCAGCGCAAAATCGTAATTTATCTGACTGCACTAAGGAGAAAAAATGGCCAGAACCCCCCAGGAAGTCCTCAAGTGGATCCAAGACGAAAACATTAAGATTATCGACCTCAAATTTATTGACACGCCGGGAATTTGGCAGCACTGCTCCTTCTATTACGACCAACTTGACGAAAACTCCTTCACCGAAGGTATTCCCTTTGATGGCTCCAGTATCCGGGGGTGGAAAGCCATTAACGAATCTGATATGTGCATGGTGCCCGACCCAAACACCGCCACCATCGATCCTTTCTGCAAAGAACCCACCTTGTCCATGATTTGCAGCATCAAGGAGCCCCGCACCGGGGAATGGTATAACCGTGACCCCCGCACCATTGCGGCCAAAGCCGCTGAATATCTCCGCGGCACCGGCATTGCCGACACCGTTTACTTTGGCCCCGAAGCCGAATTTTTCCTCTTCGATGATATTCGCTTTGGCCAAACGGAAAACTCCAGCTACTACTTTGCCGACAGTGTCGAAGGGCGTTGGAACACTGGTCGGGAAGAAGAAGGGGGCAACCTCGGCTACAAACCAGGCTACAAACAGGGTTATTTCCCCGTGGCTCCCACCGACACCGCCCAGGATATCCGCACAGAAATGTTGCTCACCATGGCGGCCTTTGGCGTTCCCATTGAAAAGCATCACCATGAAGTAGCTTCCGGTGGTCAAAACGAATTGGGCATCAAGTTCGATAAGTTGGTCAATTCCGCTGACAACTTGATGATCTATAAGTATGTGATCAAAAACGTGGCCAAAAAGTACGGCAAAACCGTTACCTTTATGCCCAAGCCCATCTTCAACGATAATGGTTCCGGTATGCACGTGCACCAATCCCTCTGGAAAGATGGCCAGCCCCTCTTTGCTGGGGACAAATACGCCGGCTTTAGCCAGATGGGTCTGTGGTATATCGGCGGGATCTTGAAACATGCCCCCGCTTTGTTGGCCTTCACTAACCCCACCACCAACTCCTACAAGCGCCTAGTGCCCGGTTTTGAAGCCCCCGTTAACTTGGCCTATTCCCAAGGTAACCGTTCTGCTTCCGTGCGGATTCCCCTCTCCGGTGGTAACCCCAAGGCCAAACGTCTGGAATTCCGTTGCCCCGACGCCACCTCCAATCCCTATCTGGCCTTTGCCGCCATGCTCTGTGCGGGCATTGACGGGATTAAAAATCAAATCGATCCCGGCGAACCCTTGGATGTGGATATCTACGACCTCAGCCCGGAAGAATTGGCTAAGATTCCTTCCACCCCCGGCTCCCTGGAAGCGGCCTTGGAAGCGTTGGAAAAAGACCATGAATTCCTCACCGGCACTGGTGTATTTTCCCCTGACTTTGTGGAAAGTTGGATTGAGTACAAACTGGACAACGAAGTTAACCCCATGCGTCTGCGCCCCCACCCCTACGAATTCTCCTTGTACTACGACTGCTAAACCAGTCCATCTCACCCAGTTTTAGCTCCGGTGGCCCTGGGAAAAATCTGTTTCAATAACCGGCCTAGTTCACCGATTATGGCCCCGACTAAGTTGGTCTAGAAATAACAAAAAATTAAATTAAACGGCGATCGCCAAACGGATAATTTTTCTGGGGGGCGATTTTTCTTTTGGAAAGATTTGTTGAGTCTAATCAATGGTCTGAATAGGTATTTATCATGGTTATTAGTGCCACTGTGATATCGATGAAATCTCCCCTGCGTCGCCTATTACTTTCCCCCGTACTACCAATTCTCATCGGGGCCGGGCTATCGGTAATGACTGTTCATACTTGGCTTTTTCTCTACAACCAAGTTCAAGAGCGACTGAAGCAGGTTTTGACCAATCGCCTAACTAACATCCACGAACAAATTGAAAACCAGCTCAATATCCATGTCCGTCAATTAGAGCAGATGGCCGGACGTTGGGAACGATCGCCGACGGGAACGGAGCAAACAGATTGGCGGTTAGATGCCAGGGCCCAAGCAGAAGGCTTCGATGGGTATCAGACGATTCAATGGGTAGATCCAAAGTTTGTGGTGCGGTGGGTTGAACCATTGCCCGATGATGAGCACGACATTGACTATGCCAACCAATATCCCCACCAAATCCAGTCCCTAGAGCTAGCGGCCCGGCAAAAAAATACCATCCTCAGCGGAGTGGTGGATTTAGACCAAGGAGAGAAGGGATTTTTGGTCTATGTCCCCCTATTTATTGGCGATAGGTTTGACGGTTTTGTGGTGGGGGTTTTCCAGCTCGATCAGTTCATCGGCTCCGTTCGTCCTCTGTCCGGCAATAAACCAGACCAGGATAGTGGTCTGCGGAGTTTTGGTCTACGTATTTTTGAAGGCAATCAACTCATTTATAACGATGTCCCTGACGATTGGGAGCAGGACATTGTGGTGACCCAGGAATTGGCATGGGCTAACTCATTGCCCCAGGCGGAAGCCATGACCAGCCGTTGGCAACTGCAATTGGTGCCGGGCCCCATTCTGCTAGATCAGTACGGTTCATCGCAATGGATTTTGTTCAGTGGTTTGCTGATGGCTTGGGCCGTGGCGATCGCCGTTTATTATCTGCAAAAAAGTAGTAAACATAGTGAACAACTGAGTGAATCAATCAAACAACAGCAAAAGGTCGAAGAGTTTTTAAAATCCACTCTCCAGGAATTAGCCGTGCAAAAAACCGCCCTGGATGAAGCGGCCATTGTGGCCATTACTGATACCGAGGGCGTTATCACCTACGTCAACGATAAATTTGTCGAGGTGTCTGGTTATAGTCGGGAAGAATTAATTGGCAACACTCATCGCTTGGTCAGTTCTGGCTACCATTCCCCAGAATTCTTTCAACAATTTTGGCAGACCATTAGGGCAGGAAAAGTCTGGCATGGGCAAATTAACAATAGAGCCAAAGCCGGTAATACCTATTGGGTTGACAGCACCGTTGTTCCTTTTTTGGATGACAATGGCAATCCCTATCAATACCTAGCCATCCGCTTTGAAATTACCTCCAGCAAACAGGCGGAAAAAAGTTTGCGCGAAAGTGAAGCCCGGTTTCGCATGATGGCGGACACCTCCCCGATTATGTTGTGGGTGGCGGACCAGGACAAAAAAATGACCTTTGTCAATCAGTCTTGGTTGGAATTCCGGGGGGCTACCCTAGCGGAAGAATCGGGCAATGGTTATCTAGAAGGCATTCACCCCGATGATAAGGGCCATTACTTAGGGGTTTATTCCCAGGCCTTTGGCGATCGCCGACGTTTTGAATTGGAATATCGCTACCGCAGGGTAGACCAGCAATACCGTTGGATTGTCAATGTGGGGGTGCCCCGTTACCTCGAAGACGGGAAATTTATGGGCTACGTGGGGTCTTGTCTGGATATTACTGACCGTAAACAGGCCCAGGACATCCTCCAGAAAAAGCTTAATCAAATCCTGTTAATGCGGAAAATTAGCCAGGAAATCCGCCGGAGCTTACAACCGACCTTAATTTTCCAAACCGCCGCCCGTCAAGTGGGCAATGTCTTTGCGGTGAGCCGTTGCCTGATCCACAACTACTCGGAAGCCACTACCCTACAGGTGCCCGTGGTGGCGGAGTATTTAGGGGGACAATTTACTTCCCTGTTAGCCGGAGAAATTGCCGTGGAACAAGCCTATGACCCCACCATCATTCAAGGCGATCGGGCTATGGCTGTGGTGGACCTAGACCAGGATTTAAACTCCACCCACACCAAAGCATTTTACCAACGGTTTCAGGTCAAATCCTTTTTGGCAGTGCGGACTTCCTATCAAGGTAAAGCCAACGGCATCATCGCCCTGCACCAGTGTGACCGACAACGGGTTTGGACAGCGGACGAAATTGAGTTACTAGAGGCGATCGCCGAACAAATGGGCATAGCCCTGGCCCAAGCCGCCCTACTGGAAAAGGAACGGGAACGCCGTCGGGAATTGGCCCAGAAAAATCTGGAATTAGAAAAAGCTACATGGGCCGCCGAAGCCGCTAACCGTGCCAAAGGTGAATTCCTGGCCATGATGAGCCATGAAATTCGCACTCCCATGAATGGAGTCATTGGCATGACGGAATTGTTGATTATGACCGACTTAAATCTACAGCAACTAGATTACGTCCAAACCATTCGCCAGAGTGGAGAAACCCTGCTGACCATCATCAACGATATCCTCGACTTTTCTAAAATTGAAGCCGATAAACTGGTGTTGGAAACCCAAGCATTTGAACTGAGACCCCTAATTGAAACCGTGCTGGAAATGTTTGGTCCCATTGCCAGGGCTAAACATTTGGAATTGACCTATGGCATCGACCCCCAAACCCCGGCCCGCATTTTGGGAGACCAGGTACGATTGCGGCAAATTCTCTCCAATTTGATCGGCAATGCCCTCAAATTCACCGAAAAGGGGGAAGTAGTGCTGACGGTGAAAGGGGAACCCTTTGATCCCGCTGAGTCTTACCACACTATTTTGAATTTACCCCACCCCAGCCATCGCATCTGTTTTAATCTGCGGGATACGGGCATTGGCATACCGTTGGATCGGCAAGACCGTCTGTTCAAGTCCTTTAGCCAAGTGGATTCTTCCACCACCCGGAAATATGGTGGCACAGGATTGGGTTTAGTCATTAGCCAACGCCTGACCCAGATGATGGGAGGGGTGCTGACGGTGACCAGTGAACCGGGGGTAGGTTCCAATTTTCGTTTCTGCATTCTGACCACAGCCCAGGCCCCCGCCCTAGCGGAAGCTGATTCGGTGCAACAGATGAAGGGTAAACAAGTTTTGATTGTGGATGATAACGAAACTAACCGGCGGATTCTGCAGGATCAATGCCAGGCCTGGGGGTTGGTGTGCCATTGCTTTACCAGTGGGGAATCAGCCCTAGATTGGTTTGCCCGTTGCCCAGACTTGGATGCGGCTATTTTAGATTTACAAATGCCCAATATGGACGGCATTACCCTGGCGCACCATCTACGACAATTTGCTCAGGGCAAGGATCTGCCCATTATTCTGCTTTCCTCTGGGCTAGTGGCGGGAGCGGATGAGTTGTCTGTATTTCAGACGGTGCTCAATAAACCAGTGCGTCAGTCCTTAATATTTGACAGTTTAGTTAACATTTTTCAGGGGTCTATAGGTCTGGCTGATTACGCGCCACAGTTTGATCAGTTAGATTTACCGGAGTTTGTCCCAGACGGGGATGGGCTCCCCACGGAAGATAACGCCACCAGTCTACAACCGGCCCTACAAATTCTCTTGGCAGAGGATAATCTGGTTAATCAAAAGGTAGCCCACCAGATGCTAAATAATTTGGGTTACCCGGTGGCGATCGCCAACAATGGCCAGGAAGTGATCGATGCCTTGGAGAAAAAATTCTATGACTTGGTCTTGATGGATATGCAAATGCCGGTGATGGATGGCATAACCGCCTGCCGCCACATCCGTCAAACCTTGCCGCTGGAACGTCAGCCTCGCATTGTGGCCATGACCGCCAATGCCATGCCGGGCGATCGCCAAGAGTGCTTGGATGCTGGCATGGACGGCTATATTAGTAAGCCTATTTCCATTAACCAACTACGAAAAGTACTACAGGATACTTCAGCCCTAATCACTTCCCCCCAAGCTAGGGAAGATATTGTTACTCTAGGGGACAAAATTACGGTTGTGGAAGAACAAACCATGGTCAAACCCACTGATGTAACCGAGTCTCCCCTTGACCCCACGGCGATCGCCTTTTTACGGGACGACCTCTGTGGCGGCGACCTGACCCTATTCGGGGAAATGGTGGCGTGTTACTGCCAGGAAAGCCAAAAGCTCATAGAAGAATTAGTACAGGGCTTAGAGGTGGACGATTTTGCCGTGATCAGACGCACCGCCCATTCCCTCAAATCCAGCAGTGCTTCCCTGGGAGCCCAACAATTGTCCACTTTTTGTCAACAACTAGAAAAGAACGCTGGATCAGGTAACCTAGGATTAGGGTCTCCCCCTCAGTTGGTTGACCGCTGTCGACAATTACACATCGCCGTGGTGGAAGCCCTTGCGCCCTTCACCATTCCCTCGCCATGAATCTGCCTCAACCAATAGAAACCGCCGCCGCAAAAATTTTGGTGGTGGACGATGACGGTTTTATGAGGATGCAACTGCGGGTTTATTTGCAAAAGGAAGGACACCGGGTAGAACTGGCTACCAATGGGGAAGAAGCCCTAACCAAATTTGCCGAAATTAAACCAGAAGTGGTGCTACTGGATGCCGTGATGCCCGTCATGGATGGCTTTGCCTGTTGTCAGGCCCTGATGAAAATTTATCAAAATCCTTCCCCATTGGTATTAATGATCACAGGGCTAGATGATGAAGCCTCGGTGGATCGGGCCTTTGAAGCAGGGGCGATCGACTATGTGACCAAACCCATTCATTGGGCGGTGCTGCGGCAGAGGGTAAAACGTTTGCTCTATCAAAACCGCCTTCAACACCAATTGGAATCCGTCAACCAAATGTTGGAGCGCTTAGCTAAGGTGGATCAACTTACCCAGTTGGCCAACCGTCGTCAACTGGAGTTATTTCTCGACACGGAATGGTCCGAAGCAATCCGAGAACAGTATCCTTTTTCTATTCTGCTGTGTGACATAGATTATTTCAAAAACTATAACGACCATTATGGTCACCAGGGGGGCGACGACTGCTTACAACAGGTGGCTAAGGCTTTAACCAGGGTGGTGCACCGTCCTAAGGATTTGGCCGCTCGCTACGGTGGGGAAGAATTTTTGATTGTCCTACCCAACACAGACCTCCAAGGGGCCATCCACATCGGTGAAGACATCCAGGCGGAGATTACCCGTCTAGCTATTCCCCACGTCCAATCGGCGATCGCCGACCATGTCACCCTGAGCATTGGTTGTGCCAGCACCATTCCCCGCCTAGGCAGTGATTGGGGAAAGTTGGTGGGGGCAGCGGATCAATATTTGTATGAAGCTAAGGCCCAAGGGCGTAATCGTTTAGTCAGTGGTCGATGAGGGGAAGAACCCATGGGATAATCAGGCCAACACTACTCCGACCTATTTTTTTGATGAAATTTTTTACCGCTATGCGCGACATTCTTATTAGTCTGACCGTTGTTACTTTTTTTAGCTTGGTGTTAATTTCCGTGGCCATTTTTGGTAAATCTTCTCCGTCGGCGATCGCCGCTCCCCAGGAAGTTAAACCAGTCCAAATTGCCCAAGCTTCTGCCCTACAAACCCCGGAACCATCTCCCATGACTGCCGAAAATTCCGCCAATATTGTCACCACCGAGTCTGGATTGCAATACATCGATGAAGTGGTAGGGGAAGGCCCCAGCCCCACTAAAGGCCAAAAAGTAGAAGTACACTACACTGGCCGCCTCACCGACGGCACTAAGTTTGATAGCTCCGTGGACCGCAATAAGCCTTTTACCTTCACCATTGGCGTCGGCCAGGTGATCAAAGGTTGGGACGAAGGGGTGGCCACCATGCAAGTGGGTGGTAAGCGTAAACTGATCATTCCACCGGACTTGGCCTATGGCTCCCGGGGAGCGGGTGGTGTAATTCCCCCCAATGCCACCTTGGAATTTGAAGTGGAATTGCTTGGTATTAAGTAGTTTTTGGCGGATTTTTGTCCTAGAACGGAACTGGATAAGCCCCCTTGCTTCCTAATTTTGGGGAAAATCAAAATCCCCAGTATGGCGGGAGTTTTAGAACTTGTTTGAAAAGCCCCCCTGACCCCCCAAATTTGGGGGGAAAGAGAGGCGAAATCCCCCAGAATTGCAGAGCTGTGAGGAAATTTAGGTAGCAAGATAAGACCTTACAAACCGGCTCTTAGGGGGAAAATGGCGACCTTTCAGCCCTTCTTTCGACGAAAATCCCTCTTAACAACTCTCAATTTGGATAATCTGCTTTTCCGTCACTAGGGTTTGCAGGGGCATATCCCAAGGATCGTGGGGTAATTTTTCCCTCAAACCCGCCTCGAATAATATGCCCACCTTCGGTACTGCTCGCCATAATGGATCGGCAAACAGTCGGTCATAATAGCCGCCGCCATAACCCAAACGATATCCTTGGCGATCGCCTGCTAGGCAAGGCACTAGCAATAAATCCACTGTGTTTGGTGACCAAATTTCAGTCTGATCGGCGGGCACTTTAATGCCATAGGCTCCGGTGGTTAACGGTTGTCCCCATTGCCACGGATGCCAAACCAAACTTTTTTGCACACAGCGGGGCAATACCCAAACTTTTGCTTTCCCTAGGCGATCGAACAAGGGTTGTAAATCCGCTTCCCGTTGGGTACTGCAATAGGCACAAATCCGGCTGGCCTGCTGAAAAACCGACCATTGCTGGAGTTGGGCACATAGTTCCAGGCTTTGCTGTTGCCATTGGGCCTCGGACAATTGCCTTCTTTCTTGTAGTAATTGGGCTCGTAATTGGGCTTTATCCACGGCGACTCAGAAAGGGCAAGATTAGCGGAGTTATCCACTGCTTACAATGATGCCGATTGTGGTGGATAGCCCGCGCTATTAATGGCCATGGTACTGGCATTTTCCGGTTTAATGCTGGCTGTATAACTAAGGCGATCGCCGTTTGTAGGAGTTCATTTGGCTAATATCACCGTTCAAGGCAAAACTTTTACCCAGATCCAAGCCCTAATTTTCGATAAGGACGGCACTCTGGAAAATTCCAAGGTGTATCTGGAAAAACTCACCGTGGCTAGGTTGGCCCTATTGGAACAGGGAATACCAGCCGCAAACTTTGGCGATCGCCTGGCTGGGGCCTTTGGTTTTGACCGGAGCAGTGCTCAGTTAGATCCAGGGGGACTAATGGCGGTGGGCAGTCGTCGGGATAATGTTATTGCCGCCGCTAGCTACATTGCCGAACAGGGCTATGGCTGGTTCCAGAGTTTGGACATTGCTAACCAATGTTTTGACCAGGCCGATCGCCAAATTATTGCCAATGCCCATACCTGTCCCATGTTCCCCGGAGTAGTGGACAGCCTTACATTGTGGCAACAACAGGGGGTAAAAATTGCCATCCTTTCCGCCGCCCGCCAAAGGAGTGTGGAACGGTTCATTGCCGATCACCAATTGCAAAGCCTAGTGGATGTGGCTAAGGGGTCGGACCAAGGACTCAGTAAACCTGATCCAGCTTTATACCTTTTAACCTGCCGGGAGTTGGGCGTGAAACCGGAGCACACCTTGATGATTGGGGATGCCCAGGGGGATATCACCATGGCCAAAGGGGCCCATGCCCAAGGGGCGATCGCCATTCACTGGCCTGGTTATGCCCAGGGAAACCTAGTGGGGACCGACGCCACCATCGCCGATTTACAGCAAATTCACTGCCAGCCCTAAACACCCCCAACGGCCTAGCCCCAGCTTGAGCCGAAACAACAAACGTGGGAAGATAGCCCTTGCCCGTCGTCCTGGTTCTTAGTTTTTTGGTTAGTTCCTATGCAGTGCCGTGTTTGTGATTCTACCCGTCTAGATTTGGCGATCGATTTGGGGGAACAACCCTGGTGTAACCATTTTCTCACCCCGGCGGAAGTGGGCCAGGAACCCTATTATCCCCTGCGGGTTTTATACTGCCAGGACTGCGGCACCGTGCAGTTGGACTACACAGTTAAAAAAGAAATCATGTTTGGGGACCACACCTATTTGTCCGGTGTGACCAAATCCCTCAGTGATCATTTTGCTCGGGTGGCCCAGGAAGTGGACGAACGCTTTTTTGCCAATACTCCCGGAAAATCCGTGCTGGACATTGGCTCCAACGATGGCACCCAACTAAAACATTTCCAAGCCTTGGGTTACGACGTACTGGGGGTGGAATCCTCCAAAACCACTGCCAAAATTGCCAACGATGCGGGGGTGCCCACCCTGAATGATTTTTTCAATTTGGAAGTAGTCGAAAAGTTAGGGCGTAAATTTTCCGCCATTAATGCGGCGGGCGTCTTTTTCCATCTCGAAGAACTCCATTCCGTAACGGAAGGTATTCGGGAAGCGTTGGCAGAAGATGGGGTATTTGTGGTGCAGTTTCTTTACATGAAACGCATTGTGGAAAACCTGGCTTTCGACCAAATTTACCACGAGCATTTACTGTACTATAATCTCCAAACCATCGAAGTGTTGCTCAATCGCCATGGACTGTCCATGTTTGATGCCTACTTAGCTCCTATCCACGGTGGTTCCATTGTCGGTTTTGTCACCCATCAAGGCAAACGGCAACCCACAGAACGGCTCCAGGCCATGCGCCAGTCGGAAATAGATGAAAAAAGTAATGATTACCAAACCTACCTTGATTTTGCCCAACGCATTGAAACGATGAAGGCAGAAAACCTGGCCTATTTAGACGAAGCTAAGCAAGCTGGTAAAACCGTTTGGGGCTTTGGCGCTCCGGTGAAGGGTAATACCTTGCTCAATTACTTTGGCATTGGTACCCAATATTTAGACTATTTGGTGGAAAAAAATGAGCTACGGCGGGGCTTGGTTTCTCCTGGTATGCACATTCCGCTTTTAATTGAAAAAGAGCTAACCACTTTGCCCGATATTTATTACGTTTTAGCGTGGAACTTTAAGCGGGAAATTTTGGCTAATAATCAGCATTTAATTGACCAGGGGGTGGAATTTTTCTTCCCCGTTAATCCCCCCGATGCCTAGGGCCATATCGATCATGAATTCAATACACTTGATTACTCTCTAGGTGTTTTTAGGCTCGTTTTTGATACCTAGTTTTTCCAAATTAATATTTAGGCATTCTGCAATTTGCTCATGACTTAATCCAAAAGTGAGAAGTTTTTCAATAAGTCTCGTCAAAAACTGATCATTTTGGCAACTTTTGTCTGATCTTTTATCTAAACCTACGTAAAAACTAACTTGGTCTATTGAACCAACCGTATTATCGTTTCCAGAAATGCTTACGTTGTTGGCGAATTTGTGACGAAGTAAGCTAGACCTAATATTTGATTTGTTAATCTCTTCTCCAAAAATTTCTGAGAATAATTTCCACAATTCGTAACCAATGTCCTTAATATATCCTTCTGTACAGTTTAAATCTCTCGCTATATCTGCATATTTTTTTCTTTGTAAAACCCCTTCAATGACCCCAAACTCAATATCATCCAGGTGTCTACCTGTTTTTTGAAACACCATATCGTCAGCGAAAAGCAAGCACTCCCCTAAATCCATCATATCCGTTAATTTAAGTTTGGTTTAGGTTGTCGCACAAAATAGTATACGTCTAAATTCGACTTTATTCGACTTTTTCTAAATTTGATGACAATTCAAAATAGTTAAAGTATACAAACTGACTAAATCCGACCTAGTTCGACTTTACGAACAATTTAGATTTGTAGTAAGGTGACAACGTCAGTAAAAAAACTCTATCGGTTTAAATTATGTTAAGCTTAGAAAAAGGTCAGTCTCTTTCCCTTACTAAACCAGATGGGTCTAGTATTCAGAAAGTTCGTGTAGGGCTGTCATGGGATGTCGCTAGCATAGGCTCTAATGTTGACTTAGACCTTTTTGTCGTACATAAAGAATCTAAAAAAGTTGCCTTTTTTAATGACAAAACCGCAATTTCTGGTATCAAGTTAAGTGATGATAATTTGACTGGCGAGGGAGAAGGAGATGATGAGTTTACAGAACTAGATGCAACAAAGACTGATGATGGAGATTATTATATTTGTGTCAATATTTACGACGCAAAATCAAGAAAACAGGCTTTTAACCTTGTAAATAATGCAAAAGCAACAATTTATAATAACGAGACTAACACAGCCCTTGCTAGCTATTCTATTACTGAAGACGGAGGTCAAAACACAGGCATTATTGTCGCCAAATTAAAAGATGTAGGCGGTAGCTATGAATTCACTGCACTCGGGGAGTATATTGTTGGCGACATTAACGAAATTGCCCAGGTAGTTTTTAGAAAATAACCTGATAATCGTAGGAAATTCTCCTTGTAATTGTGTTTAGATTTTTTGTGGAATGGGAAGAAATTTTTCTTCCCATTCATTTTTCAAATATTTAAGGTCTGTTTCATTGTGAATGATTATGATGCCTAATGGCTAAAGTGGGAACCTTCCTGCTTCGGTTTGTGGTCCGGTTGGCTGGCAAAATAGGCGATCGCCCTTTCCATGTCCGCTAACAAAAGGTCCGCCATATCCCGACTAAAACCCTCTTTCACGACAATGCGTTGCACCACCAAATCTTCACGGTTTTTGGGCATGCGATAGGCGGGCACCAACCAGCCCCGTTCCCGCAATTTGTCGGCCATGTCGTACAGGGTATAACAAGTGTTGGCCAATACTTCGTCCTTTAATCTCCAGGCAAAAACCGGGATATCCCCACCGTCGGTGAGCAATTCAAAAGGGCCTAATTGGGCAATTTTGCCAGATAGATACAGAGCCGTATCTCGACAAGTCTGTTGGATTTTGCGGTAACCTTCTTTGCCTAAGCGGAGAAAGTTATAATACTGGGCCACTACCTGATTGCCGGGGCGGGAAAAGTTGAGGGCAAAGTTGGGTAAATCTCCCCCCAAATAGTTGCAATGGAAAATTAATTCTTCCGGTAATTCTTCCTTATCCCGCCAAATGATCCAACCTACCCCCGGATAAACTAAACCGTATTTGTGGCCAGAGGTGTTGATGGATTTCACCCAAGGTAAACGAAAATCCCAACGCAAATCTGGATCTAAAAAGGGAGCAATAAAACCACCGCTGGCGGCATCTATGTGCAGAGGCACCTGCCAACCAGTTCTTTGATTTAAAGTTTCCAGGGCATCGTTCAACGCTTCAATGGGTTCATAACTGCCGTCAAAGGTGCTACCTAAAATACCAATTACACCGATGGTATTTTCGTCAATTAGCTTAACTGCTTCTTCCGGGCTGATGTGGTACCGATCGCCTTCCATGGGGACAAAGCGGGGTTCCACTTCCCAGTAACGACAAAACTTTTCCCAACAAACCTGGACGTTAATGCCCATAACCAAATTCGGGCGATCGCCTGGTTTCCCTGCCGCTTGTCGTCGTTGCCGCCATTTCCACTTCATGGCCATCCCCCCCAACATGGCCGCTTCACTAGAACCAATGGTGGAACAGCCGGTGGCTTCCGCACTGGCCGGAGCATTCCAGAGTCGGGACAAAATATTGACGCAACGCAACTCAATTTCCGCCGTTTGGGGATATTCATCCTTATCGATCATGTTTTTGTCGAAGGTATCCGCCATCAGTTGCCTAGCTTCCGGCTCCATCCAAGTGGTGACAAAGGTGGCCAGGTTTAATCGGGAATTGCCATCTAGCCCCAGTTCATCGTGGATGAGGTTATAGGCGATCGCCGGTAGCATTTCCGTTTCTGGCATTTCATATTTACTGACAGAATTGGCTAGGCCCCGGGCCGCATAGGTGGGGGTCAGTAGGCTTTCCGCTTCACTGAGCTGGTTGAGGTCAATTTTTTTATGCACCATAATGATTATTACAATTTTGCCAATGGAGATTAACTTTCCCTTCAGGGTAACGGCTGACTGACTTTTGATACGGAAATTTTGTTAGGGAGGAGAAAATCAAAAAATGCGATGTAGTATAAAAAAATCTTACTCGTATGAAATGATCTTAGTACACTAAATGAATAGCTTACTGTCTCGCATTACCCAAACCCCCGGTCAGTGTGGTGGTCGTCCTTGTATTCGAGGGATGAGGATTCGAGTGAGCGACATCCTAGAAATGTTAGCTGAGAATGTTAGCACCTCTGAGATTTTAGAGGACTTTCCAGACCTAGAAATGGCCGATATTCAGGCTTGTCTAGTGTTTGCTGCACGGCGGACTGATTTTTCCCGGTTGACGGCATGAATATTTGGGTTGATGCTCAACTACCTCCAACATTGGCAGATTGGCTGTCGAGTAATTTTGATTTAGAGGCGTCAGCTTTGAGGGATCTGGGATTACGGGATGCAAGAGACATTGAAATTTTTGATGCCGCACGAGTTGCCAACTCTGTAATCATGACAAAAGACAGCGACTTCGTTGATCTTGTATGTCGATTAGGAATACCACCTCAAATCATTTGGCTAACTTGCGGTAACGTTACGAATCGAAACTTACGTCGAATTCTCTCAAGTACTTTGCCACAGGCTCTGGAAAAACTGCAAGCAGGCGAAATTATCATAGAAATCAGCAACTCCTGACATCAGGTTAACTCGCTGGCCAAAGACCCATACAGATTTGATTGGCGATCAACTAAGTAATTAGTTTGTTCTGGATGGAGGGAACCATAATCTGCGGAGACACAATCGGCAATGAGCAAAGTTTCTTCATTACGGGGATAGAGCAAAAGATCACCATGGGGCCCGGCAATGGCACTGTTGCCTAAATATTCCCCCACCAATACCGTTTTCCCCTGGGCATTGAGCCTGGTTTCAGCGCCAGCCCGATTGCAGTAGGCAACAAAAATATGATTTTCCAAAGCCCGCACGGGAATAACGTTGTGGGACACATCAGGGTAGGGAATTTTTGTCCTTTCCCCAGTGGATAACAAGGTCCAAATATCCGCCGCCGTGGGAATAACCACTAATTTTGCCCCCCGCAGGGCTAGGATACGGGTCAATTCGGCAAATTCCGCTTCATAACAGTTCAATAAACCGATGGGAAAACCGTTAACTTTATGGACCGTAAAGGCTTTACCTTCTTCCTTATGGCGATGGCCGCGGGAGTAAATTTTGCTTTCGTCGGGGCCCCAAAGATGGGTTTTGCGATAGGTTTTGACCAATTTTCCTTGGTCATCAAACAGATTAATGCTGTCGTAGTAGTGGATTTCCCCGTTAATGGCCGCCTTTTCTGGGTAGGGACAAATGATGGCCATCTGATATTTGTGCGCTAGTTGCCCCACCTGGGTCATCACTTCCCCGTCCCTGGCGATCGCCAATTGATGGACTTCTTGGGGAGAAAGGGCATAACCAGTTAGATAAAGTTCGGCAAAGCTAATTAGCTGGGCTTCAAAACGTTGGGCTCCCTGGAGGGCTTCTTCCATTTTTGCCAAGTAATAGGCGATCGCCTCAGTATTACCAATGGGCCCGCCTTGGTTTTGGTAAATGGCTAATCTTACCCCCGTGCCCGGAGCAGGTGGTTGGGGCTGAAGACGGGTTAGATAAATCATGGGCTAATTACCTGACTAAGTTGCGTAAAAATATCCTTAACTTCTTGGGTGGAGTTTCCCCGGTAGCGGGCAATTAGGCCTTGGGTCGCAGTTAAAGTTAGGCCAAACTGCGGCGATCGCCCTTGGCTGTGAATTATCTCCTGAGCTTGATGGACTAAATCCTGGTCAAAGGAACGACTCAAGTCCACATAGGTGCCCAAACAAGTGAAGCCCGCCAGGGCATTGGGAGATTCGTAAAGTTGTTCCGAACCAATTAGCTGTTGCCTTTCTCCCCAAATTAATTTATCCCCCTGCCAAATTTCCCAACTCGATCGCCAATGGCCTTGGGTAAATTTTTCTCCTCTGGCGGTGCGCCCCAAACGGACAATTTCCCAACCTTTGAAACGGGCCTGCTCCTGGAGCTTAATGCAGAAATTTTGTTGATAGCGGGCCTGGTCAAAAATAATTGTTTCCTGGGGACACCAGAGTACCGAAGCTCCGACTCTCACCTCTAGGTTGACGGTCTGTTCACTCCAGGGCCCCAAACTACGATAAATCTTTCCCGCCGAAGCACTGGTGAAACACACATCACTCTGGGCTTCTAACACAATGTCATAGCCCAGGCGATCGCCCCCCACCATGCCGCCCCCAGTATGGAGCAACATGGTCTGACATTGGCCAGTGTCATCCGGATAAAAAGACCGTTGCACTTTCAAAGGAGCCTGCACCAAGCATTCAACCATGCGGGTACGGTGTCCTGGACGGTCATAACGGAGCCAAAGATTGGCCTGCCAGGGGGCGGAAGGGTTAACAGTGGAAGCGCTTAGCAAAGAATTTGCACTCGGTAAATTGAGCAACGGACAATAACTGTGATCTTGCTCAAGGATGCCTAGCTAGCTTGGGGCAACAGGTTCAAAAAGGAATCAAAATCCGCCAAGGCTTCCTGGTACTGGATTTTAGCTTGGGAACCATTACGGTCTTTGGCCGCCGCATCCAATCGTTCTAGGTGACCAAACACTTCTTTAGCCAGGGTTTTGGCTTTATCCTGATCCTTCGGTAACAAAGAACTGGCTAGCCCCAACATATCCCGGCGTAGTTGTCCTAAAGGCCCGTGGATATAGGTTTGGGTATCGACCCAATTTTGATCAGCAATCAGGCCCTGCAACCTTTTTTCCATGCCGTCCCGAGCCACGGCGATCGGATTGACGTAGACCTGCAACTGGGCAATTTTTTCTGGGCTATAGGTAGTGGGGATTTCCACCTGGGGGCTACTGCAACTAACGAGGACCGTAGTTACTAAGACCAGAATAAGGGAAAGTAACGAACGTAAACGAGACATAAGCTTGGGTTACGGTGTTATTGACATTGATGAAATTTGACAAGGAAAAGTTATCCCTGCAATTCTGTTCAATCATACGTGCTTTTCTGACCGAAAACGAGTACCAGACCACCCTAACTCCCTAGGGAGCAAGCACCCCATAAACAAGCTTGAGTATAAATAACTAATTACCCATTCCATCGCTTAATGTTGGCCGCAGCATCGGACGGCAAGTTCTCCCCAGGAATAATAGTCCATTGTTCATCAACCAAGCTTTAAAAATATTCACAAAAAATTCTTCGGTATTAGCACTATTTTCTGGGCAAACAATTGAAAAAAATAAGCTAGCATGGCTTCAATATGAGTATTAAGTAGGTTAACCATGGGTGCTGTTATCTCGGCGATCGCCGCTTTGGCTAGTTGGACAGTATTTATCACCGTTAAAAATCCTGAGAATCCCAAAATTCCTAAACTTTTACGGCCCCTGCTATTTTTTATTGCCCTACTCATGTCAGCATTATTTGTGCAACAGAGTTTAGGGCGAGCTCTGGTGGTGATTCCGGCGGGAGAAGTGGGGGTAATCGAAACTATGGGCACAGTGGATACCACTCCCCTTACCTCTGGGGTTTATTTCCTCAATCCCCTTTCCAAGGTCGTCACCTATTCCACCCGTTTGCAGGACATTAAAGAAACCGTAGATACCTCTTCCAAAGAAGGTTTGAACTTTAACATTGATGTCAGTTTGCAATATCGCCTTAACCCGGAAAAAGCTGGGGAAGTGTTTTCTAGCCTCGGCAGTGAAGAACAGCAAAGGGAAATTATTATCTCTCGCTTCCGTTCCCTCATCCGGGAAAATACGGCCAAATACGATCTAAGTTCTATCTATGGTGATAAAAGAGCTGAGATTTCCGGAGTACTGGTTCAGTCAATGAAAGAGCAATTAGAACCCCTGGGATTTGTGGTGGAAGAAGCCCTAATGAGAAATGTGATTTTGCCGGAAAATATTCAAAAAGCGATCCAAGCTAAAGTGGAAGTAGAGCAAAGTAATCAGAAAAAACAATTGGAATTAATTAGTGCCCGACGGGATGCGGAAAGAAAAATTATTGAAGCCCAAGGGGTAGCTGATTCCCAAAGAATTCTCTCCCAAAGTTTGACGGATCAAATTATTAAATTAAAGGCCATTGAAGCCACCCAGAAACTGGCGGAATCGCCCAACACCAAGGTATTAATTATGGGCTCGGGGGAGGGAAATTTGCCCATTATCATGTCGGACCCCTAACCCAACCCTGCGGCGGCATGGGCTTTAGCTAAACGAACATAGTTTTGTCCGTGGTCTAGTAGACCTTGGACCTGGCCTTCACTCACCTGTTTAATAATTTTTGCTGGTACTCCCATCACCAAAGACCGGGGGGGCACATCCTTGGTCACCACGGCTCCAGCACCGATGATACTGCCAGCACCAATGCGAACATTATCCAAAATAGTTGCTCCAATGCCGATCAAGCTACCCCGTTCAATGTGGGCGGCGTGGACCACAGCCCGGTGGCCAACGGTGACCCAATCTTCTAGTACGGTGACAATGCCCGGATCGCCGTGGAGTATGGCTCCATCTTGGATATTAGTGCCTTCCCCAATGATTATGGCTTCCAGATCCGCCCGTACCACAGCTCCGTACCAAATACTACAATCCTTGCCTAAGTGGACTTTGCCGACCACAGTGGCATTGGCTGCCACAAACGCTGCTGGGGATAAATCCGGTGGAGTAAGGTAAATGGGAAAGTTTGCGTCCATAACACCCTTGAGAGCCTGTTTGCAAAGTTTGGAATGGGGGTTAATCCCGCCAGGCACCTTTAGCAAGGGAGAAAAAAAATGAAAGTTTTTCCTTCAAGGGGGATTTAGGGCTGACCATACCACTTTTCTAACCCACTCCCACAATGAACACAAAAACAGTTTTGGGCAATTTTCCGTTATTTCGCCATACCAGCAAAAAAAATTTCGCGCTACCATTGAGGGCAACAAAATGGGACTTGGGTAGTCTAAATTTCCCAATCCTTTAGGGGGAAGTCTCTGTTTTGGTCAAGGCCCATGGCTTTTGGGTTCTTGAACGTTGTTGTTGTTGCCGCAAGGCGAAATTTTTGTTATGCACTATACCTTTGATATTTTGGGGGTAACGCCGGTTTTCACCTTTTTTAACTATCAACAAGAGGTGGAAAATAACCCCCGCCGCAGTATGGCCTACCTGGGCAGTCCCGAATGCACTTTGGATGGGCTGATTCAAGCTACAGAATTAATTCCCGACAAACCTGACTGGGACTGGGACGCAGTGGTAAAAACCATGGTTAACTTTTGGTTGCACCACGAATCCAATATTCAGACTTGGCGACGGGAAATGGCCAGTTTTAGTGAAGCAACTTTACTGGTGGCTAGGGTTGCCAATACCCATGTGCTCCGTCAAGAGTTTGAAGCTCTGCTTTAGCAACTAGGACAATGTTTGTATAGCGTTCCCGGTGTTCTCATTTCTTTTACCGGGCTGGGTTGTTCCATTGACCGCAATATTATGATGGCTTTGAGTTTGCCACCAATCGAACAAGGCTAAAGTTCTCTTTCTCTAGCTTTGCAAGAATCCAGAAGACAAACTCAGAAACCTTAATTTCCTCAACCTAATTTTTTGTTGCCGCTTTGAACTTGATAAAACCCATTTGCCAATCCATGGTTACCAGGGATGGGATCCGCTTGGACAGCGATCTTTACTATCCCAACTCCGGTGGGCCATGGCCGGCCCTGTTGATGCGGCAACCCTACGGCCGCCGTTTAGCTTCCACCCTGGTGTATGCCCATCCCCATTGGTACGCTGCCCAGGGTTATTTAGTCATTATCCAAGATGTACGGGGTCGAGGGAGTTCGGAGGGAGAATTTGATCTATTTGCCCACGAAGTAGAAGACGGCCAGGATTGCCTAGATTGGGTTTCTAAGCTACCCCAATGTGAAGGTTCTGTGGCCACCTATGGTTTTTCTTACCAGGGCATGACCCAACTGTATGCTGCTGCCAACCACCATCCGAGTTTGAAAACCATTTGCCCGGCCATGATCGCCTGGGATTTATATCAAGATTGGGCCCATGAAAATGGGGCTTTTTGTCTGCAAAATAACCTCGGCTGGGCCCTACAGTTGGCGACGGATTCTGCCAAGCGGCGGAAAGATGAGCAAACTTTTCGAAGGTTGATGCGCCTAGCAAAAAGTTACGATTTTTCTGGTTTCCAACCAGCCATTCCCGATCGCCTGGGGGAGTTGGCCCCGGATTCCTTTTACCATCAATGGATCAGTCAACCTCCAGAAGCAGATTATTGGCAACGGCGATCGCCAGATCAACGCTGGCAAATTAGGGAAAAAATTGACATTCCCGTGTTGCAAATTGGCGGTTGGTTTGATCCCCATCTGCGAGGTAATTGGCGTTTATATGCAGAATTAGAAAGATGTGGCATTCAGCAAAAAATGGTGGTGGGGCCCTGGGGGCATTTTCCCTGGGGCAGTCGGGCCGGGGGACAAAATTATGGTGAGTCTGCCATCAGTGGGGTGGATCAGTTGCAATTAGCCTGGTTTGATCATTTTCTTAAAGGGCAAGAGCCCCGCTTTAATCCAGCCAAGTTGGAGTTATTTGACCTGGGCACCAAGCAATGGCGATATTTAACTGACTTGCCCTCGACGCAACAAAGCTGGTTTTTACAATGCTCTGGTTTAGGTACTACCCAAGGCAGTGCTTTGACGGCAAAGGTCCCAGCAAGGTCAACGGAGGAAATTAGCGATGTTTGGGTTCATGATCCCTGGCGACCCGTACCCAGTTTGGGGGGGCATAGTGGTTATCCCCAGGGAGTGAAGGAAAGAAGTACTATTGATGATCGCAGTGATGTGGTTACCTATACTTCTGAGCCTTTGCAGAAAAGTTTAACCATCTGTGGTGTTCCCCAAATTTTCCTCACTTTGGAATCCGATCGCCCTAGTTTCGATGTAGCGGTGAGTTTGTCTCAATTTAGGGTCACTGGAGAAGTGTGGGCCCTCAGCCAGGGTTACTGTACTAGCTGTAAGCAAACAGCTAATTTGGAAATTTGTCTCCAGGCAATTTGTGTAACTTTGTCCCCTGGCGATTGCCTGCGCATTAGTTTAGCGGGGGCAAGCTTTCCTGCTTATCCCGTCAACCCTGGCACTGGTCAGCAGGCGGTTTTGGCGAATTTGGTTGATCAGCAAATTATTACCCTGGCTTTGGTCACCGATGGCCCAACCCAAAATCATCTGCTGTTGCCCATTCTCTCGGGGGAGTGAACAAAAGTTTTGATTATCCAAAGGCGATCGCCTTGCTGGGTTATTTCTTCTACCACTCCAGAGCCGCCGCCACAGTGGGAAAATGCTTCATAAAAATCTTCCGAGCCGCCAAAGCAATTTCCCGGTGTTCTTTTTGGGTGGCCTGGTCACAGCGGACACTGAAATAGTGGATCCAACTGCGTACAGAGCCTTTCATATATAAACGGGTAACCGTATTGAGGGGCAAAATAGAACGGGCACACTCTTTGGCAATGCCCTTAGCCAAGGCCTCTTCATAAAGTTGATGACTTTTTTCCCACACGGCTGCCTGGGCTTGGTTGAACCATTTTTTTGTGCTTTCATCAAAGTCATCTAGGGAATTTTGACGGTTTTTCACATCCTGACGACGGGCTTCATAGCACTCATATTCGGTAGCACAGGAATACCTTAGACTAAACTCCTGAAAAGAAAACGATCGATGTCTTAAAATTTGGGGGGCGATCGCCCGGGTGGTGGTAATTTCCAAGGTCATATCCACCATTTCAAAAATGCTCCAATGGCCTTCCCGGATGCAAAATTGCAATAGCTTAGTGTAGTTGGGATTTTCTTGGTTAGGACTAGAAACCCTAGCGCAGTAGGCAATTAGTCCCTCGGGGGAAAGGGGCTCCCCGTCAATGACAATTTCGGGTTTGGTGAGGGAAATGAAACGAACATCCATGGTTAAAAATAGGCCACTATGGGGAGGAGATTTATCGTTGGCCTTGGTCAATGCAGGGCAAAATCAGCATTGCCCCACAAAAAAATTCCCCAGCTATGGCCAACGGGGGACAACTTGGGGATATCAGCTTAATTGTGGTCCAACAAATTTTCTTAAGCGACCAGGTAAAATGACAAGCCCCAGGGGCGATCGCCAGTTTATTTAAAACCAACCGCCGCTTGCCACACAAAGGCCAAAGCCAAAAAGAAGAGGGGAATGACCGGCAGAACATCCACCAGGGGGTCAAAAATCTGATAGGCTTCCGGCAATTTAGCGAGCAAATAAATTGTTTCCATTATTTGAGTTTCCTGACTGACAAAGAATAAAATCTTAATTTACGGTAAATCTTATCATGATGGCCCCTTCCCCCATTAGCCGTTTTGACGAAATTCACGAAGCGGCGATCGCCTCGCACAGAGAGACATTCTCGGAACTGTAAAGGTTCTGCATTCTATGGGCCAAACAACGGGTCAGTTTTTGGGAGCTAGCCTTGATGGTGCTGGGGTCGTAGTCCCTAGCGGCGATGCCCTGGCCAAAATTAATTTCCACTGAAGTGCCTTTGCCTGGGTAGGGGTCACTGTAGGCGATCGTCACTGGGATCACTTTAATGTCAGTGTTGGGGTTTTGCTTACAAACTTCCATGGCAATGCGCCCAATACCCCGTTTGAGGGGATGGACAGTGTGTTGATCCCGAAAAATGCCCCCCTCAGGAAAAATGACCAACATTTCCCCTGCTTGGAGTAACTGCACACTATAACTCACACTACTGATTTCCGGCCTTTTCACGTCAACGGGAAATCCCCCCAAATGGCGAATAAACCAACCCTGTAAACCCTGCACTTCCGTCACCGCCACCATAAAACGGAGGTCTCGACCAGTTACCCCCCGACCGGCGGCCAAAGAAAGCAAAATTGCATCCCAACGGGAACGGTGGGTAGGGGCCAGAATAATCGGGCCACTGCGGGGTAAATGCTCCTGACCATGGATGGCGATCGGGCCAAAATACCAATGTAAAAACCTGGTGCCTAGGGGATAAATTAATTTGATTAGCCAGGGGGAAACCCTGGAAGGGCCAATGACAGCAGGGTCGATCGCCAGGGGAGAATTGGTCATGGTTACGAAAAAAATATGGGTTCTTCCTCCGACAGACGATTAAACTAGAACCTTAGTATTAATTAAATCGCTTGCCGTGGGGGGTGGTCTCTGTTTTTAAGTTAGATTAACTACTCTGGTTTGGGGACGAGCCATGGGACAGTTAAACAACAGTTGAACGGCCAAATTCCCTCCGCTATGTTGGGGGCTGAGCCTTTCAGCTACAGTGGTTAAATAATTACCCTGGGATTATATCGGCCCTATTCCTTGGCCTATTGCTATAAATAACTATGATTAGTCTTGATCAAGTCAAACAACAAATCCAAGCCGCCCTACCTGATGCCGAAGTAATGGTCAATGACCTGGGGGGAGGGGATCACCTGGAGGCCGTGGTGGTATCTTCAGCCTTTACCGGCCAGTCCCGGGTCAAACAACATCAAATGGTCTATGGTGCCCTCAAGGATGCTTTGGCTTCGGAGGCAATCCATGCCCTGGCGCTGAAAACCTTTACTCCAGAAGCCTGGGCCGTGGCCCGGCAGACTGCTTAGATTTTTCCCCTACATCGAAAATTGGCTCTTTGACATCCCCCAAAACGGCTAAAGCCAGGGGATTCCTAGACCTGTTTTCAGATAAATTTGAGTTGGGGGGTAAAATGGCAATATTTAAACAACATTAAAGTTGTTAAACTCGCCCACATCCCAATTTGTCCTTGAAGAGGAGTTGTCTGAATGAATCCGGAAACGAAAGCAAGAATTGATCAGTTGGTCACCGCCAATAAGGTGATGGTCTTTATGAAGGGCACGAAGCTGATGCCCCAGTGTGGTTTTTCCAACAATGTGGTGCAAATTCTCAATATGTTGGGTATTCCGTTTGAGACTTTAGATGTGCTGGCCGATGCGGAAATTCGTCAGGGTATTAAGGAATATTCCAATTGGCCCACCATTCCCCAGGTTTACGTCAATGGTGAATTTGTCGGTGGTTCTGACATCATGATTGAGCTCTATCAAAATGGTGAGCTGCAGGAAATGTTAGAAGTGGCCTTGGCTTCCTAGGGCTTCACATTCGGTGCATAACGCTGGCGATCGCCGTGGGGGGAAGCTCTCATCTGTGGAGGGCTTCTTTCACTCCCGCCGTTCGCCAATAAGATGGCGGAGACGGTGGGATATAATCGGACAGGCTTTCGCTAGGGCGTTGTTTGCACCTCAGCGACTTTGCTGCTTGTTTAACTCTAATTATTGTTTAACTACTTAGAAATCAATTCCCATGGCACAAGGTAAAGGTTTCGGATTCGGCCTCGGTAAAATTAAGGAATTACAGGAAGCTTTCCAAAAAGCCCAACAGGTTCAAGAAGGGGCCAAAGTGCTCCAGGAAGAACTGGAAAGAATGGAAATTCCTGGCAAAAGTGCCGATGGATTGGTGACAGTGTTGATGAGTGGCAACCAAGAACCCCTCAGTATTGAAATTGATCCCAGTGCCCTTGAAAAAGGAGCAGAAGGACTATCGGCATCCGTCACCGAAGCGATGAAAGCGGCCTATGCTGAGTCCACGGAAACCATGCGCTCTAAAATGGAAGAGTTAACCAGCGGTTTGAATTTACCCGGTATGTAGGTTCGCCGCCCTTGCCCCCAATCGGAGAGGGATCTGTGACTCGTATTCTTAAGCTCTCGCACCTTACCCCCCAACAATTAAACCAACTCAAACGTCGCTCGGAACAAAACATTGACCAAGCCCTGGCGATCGCCAAGGAAGTTATTGAGCAGGTAAAAATGGAGGGAGATGCGGGGGTTTTGCATTACAGCCGTCAGTTTGACTTCGCTGGGGCCACGGCGGAAAATTTGCGGGTGAGTGAAGCGGAATTTGCCGAAGCGGAAAAGTTGGTGGATCCTGAACTACGGCGGGCGGTGGAACACGCTTTTCGCAATATTGAAAAGGTTCATGCTGGGCAAATGCCTCCCCCCATGCACCTAGCGGAAATTGAGCCGGGGGTATTTGCGGGGGAAAAAATTACGCCTCTGCCCACGGTGGGTTTGTACGTGCCCAGGGGTAAGGGGGCTTTCCCTTCCATGATGTTGATGTTGGCGGTGCCGGCCCGGGTGGCAGGGGTAAAGAAAATTGTGGTTTGTACTCCCCCTGACAAAGAGGGAAAAGTGGAGCCGGTTTCCTTGGTCACTGCCCGCATGGCCGGAGTGGATGAGGTCTATAAATTGGGTGGTGTCCAGGCCCTTGCGGCAATCGCCTACGGCACCAAAACGGTTAGCAAAGTGGATAAGCTAATTGGCCCCTGCAGCATTTACGGTGCGGCGGCGAAAAGATTACTGTCCGGCATTGTTGATGTGGGTTTACCGGCAGGACCCAGTGAGTCCATTGTTTTAGCTGATGAAACCACTGACCCCAAGCTGGCGGCGTTGGATTTGTTGATCGAAGCGGAACACGGCTCCGACTCAGCGGCGCTGTTGGTGACCCACTCTGCAAGTTTGGCGGAAAAGGCATTGGGTTATTTAGGGGAATACCTGGAAAAACTCCCCCCCTGGCGCAAAAAGTTTTGTGAAGATGGTCTGGGTTCCTATGGCGGCATTTTGCTCACTGATAGTTTGCAAGCTTCCCTAGATTTCATTAACGATTACGCTCCGGAACATTTGCAGGTGTTGACGGCGGACCCCCTCAAATTGGTGGGCAAAATCGACAATGCGGGGGAAATTTTGCTGGGCAATTACACTCCGTCTTCAGCCGCTACCTATGCCATTGGGGTAAATGCGGTGCTTCCCACGGGAGGCTTTGCCCGTTCCTACTCGGCGGTGTCGGTGTTTGATTTCCTCAAGCGTTCTACCCTAGCTTATTTAACGGAGGAAGGTTTTGCTGGGGTGAAGGAAACGGTCACTACCCTAGCGGACTATGAGGATTTTCCAGCCCATGCCCTGGCCATACGGGAACGGGAAAATTTGCTTTAACTTAGAATTGCTGATTGCCGTATTACTTCTGAAATATTCAACAATGCCAGTTCATTTTTAAAAGATTTAAAATTATTGTTGTTATTCAGGCGATCGCCAAGCTAATCAATAGGATAAATACCGGATAGATAATTTTTGATTATTCTCTCTACCGTGTCCATTGATAGGGATTTCGCTTGTTTTTTCATTTACATTCACGTATCCATCGTTATCTAAGAAAGCGTTTGAAAATTACAAGACTAGGTATTTATCCCCCTAAATCTCCTCACTAAAGCTCCGGCTTAAAAAGGAGAATTTTACGGCAGTTCCCCCCTTCTCAAGGGGGGCTAGGGGGGATTAAACAGCCAAAACCCAACTTTCCAAATATGCTCTAAGCTCATTGAGGAATTTGTCATAAATCAACAACTTAAGATTCAGATTAATACTCCAAAATTTAATTCAATTCTAAATAATTTTTCATTAAACAATTAATCCTTATGAATAATTCTACTGTCTCTAGTATTGACATTACTCCCCAAGATAGATACAACCAACAATTACTAGCCCATGTTCATCCTCCGGACTGGATTAATCCTTCTCCTAAAGATCAATATGACCTGGTAGTTATTGGAGCTGGCACCGCTGGTTTAGTCGTAGCTGCTGGGGCAGCGGGTTTAGGTATTGGTCTTAAAGTTGCTTTAATTGAAAAGCATTTGATGGGGGGCGATTGTCTCAACTTTGGTTGCATTCCTTCTAAGGCCCTAATTAGCTCCGCAAGGGTGGTAGGAGTAATGAATAATGCTAATAGTTTAGGCATCAAAAAACCAGACAGCATTGAAATTGATTTTCCCGCTGTGATGGCGAGAATGCGTCAAATTAGGACCGGCATTAGCCACCATGACTCTGCTCAAAGATTTCGGGATTTGGGCATTGATGTTTTTCTTGGAGAAGGACATTTTGTTCGTAATAATCAAATTGAGGTGGGAGGGGCTATTCTTAACTACAAAAAAGCCATAATTGCCACTGGAGCGAAAGCGGTTAAACCTAACATTCCTGGCATAGAAGAAGTCGGATTTTTAACTAATGAAACAGTGTTTTCCTTAACGGCATGCCCCGATCGCCTAGGGGTCATTGGAGGTGGCCCGATTGGGTGTGAGTTAGCCCAAGCTTTTCAACGATTGGGGGCGCAAGTTACGCTCTTTCATCGGGGTAGTCATTTGTTGAACAAAGAAGATCCGGAAGCGGCGGCGATTGTACAGGAATCCTTAATCAAAGATGGCATTGAACTAATTTTAAACGCCAAATTGGAACGGGCAGAATTAACTGATCGGGGTAAAGTTTTGCATTACAGGGCTAATGGCGATTCTGGCACCATTGTAGTGGATGAAATTCTGGTTGGTGCAGGGCGAGCCCCTAATGTGGAGGAATTAAACTTAGAGGCTGTGGGGGTAAAATTTGATCGCCGAGGAGTGAAAGTCAACGATTATTTGCAAACTACCAGCCCGCAAATTTATGCCGCCGGGGATATTTGTATGGACTGGAAATTCACCCATGCCGCCGATGCCGCCGCCCGCATTGTGATTAAAAATACTCTCTTTTCTCCCTTCGGTTTAGGACGCAGTAAACTAAGCAGTTTAACCATGCCTTGGGTAACCTACACCGACCCAGAAATTGCCCATGTAGGATTAAATGAAACTATGGCTGAGGCCTTAGACATAGGCTATAAAATTATTAAAATTCCCTTTTCCCAGGTTGACCGGGCGATCGCCGCTGACGAGACAGAGGGATTTTTGAAAATTATCCACGTAGCCAACAGTGATGAAATTTTAGGTGCTACCATTGTTGCCTCCCATGCCGGGGAAATGATTTCTGAAATTACCACGGCTATTGTTAATAAAATTGGCTTAAGCAAATTAGCCGGGGTGATCCATCCCTATCCCACCCAGGCCGAAGCGATTAAAAAAGCCGCCGATACTTACCGCCGTACTTTGCTCACTAATAATACGAAAAATTTACTAAAACTTCTAACTAAATTTCCCAGTAAATTATTCTAGAAAACATGGTTGAAAACCCTAAAATTGTACTCAATTTAAGACTGGCCACAACAGGTTTCATAGCCTAAACTTTCTAAGATTAGATCACTAACAGCATTGGCCACTGCAAATTCACTAAAAAAACTTTCCCGAAAATCAAAAGCCTGCATTTCAGTCACAATGGCAATCACTAGGGAACCTAAATCATTTTCCCCTTCCAATCGTTGACGCACAAAAATTTGAGCGGCCCGTTCCGCAATGGTGGCATTAATTCCTTCGGGAATAAATTCTTGATTAAGCCATTGTTGTAATCCTTGACGCAACCAATCGCCCTCTTGCACAGGGTCTTGGAGTGGGGGCAACGTGATTGGGGGAATGGGTTCAACAGCCATATTTCCTGGAAACTTTGTTTATAAAATGTTAATAAAATATTGTTTAAGGGGGGCTAATTTAAAGCCATCGTAGCAGATTGGTAGATGGCCAAAAACAGCTCCAAAAGTTACTAAAATAAGAAGTAACGTTGGGCCATGGGCAACACTGATGCTGGCTCACAGGTGAGTAATTCTCCGTCGGCTCGCACTTCGTAGGTTTCTGGATCTACTTCAATGTGGGGCAAATAATTATTCAGTTTCAGATCCCGTTTGGTTAACTGGCGAATATTTTTCACCGCCACCAACGGCTTGCTCAGTCCCAATTTTTCGCCAATATCTTTTTTGGCCGCTTTTTGGGAAACAAAGGTCACACTTGTGGCGGCGATCGCCCCACCATAATTAGCAAACATCGGCTGCATATGTACTGGCTGAGGCGTGGGAATACTAGCATTGGCATCCCCCATTTGGGCGTAGGCGACTATGCCGCCTTTAATAACTAATTCGGGTTTAACCCCAAAAAAGGCGGGACTCCAGAGGCAGAGATCCGCTAACTTGCCCACTTCCACTGAACCAATCTCCTCGGAAATGCCATGGGTAATGGCAGGATTGATGGTGTATTTTGCCACGTAACGTTTGGCCCGAAGATTATCATTATTGCCTGTTTCCCCCGGTAATTGGCCCCGTTGCACTTTCATCTTGTGGGCCGTTTGCCAAGTACGACAGATAACTTCCCCCACCCGGCCCATGGCTTGGGAATCGGAAGAAATGATGCTAAAGGCCCCCAGGTCATGGAGAATATCCTCCGCCGCAATGGTTTCCCGACGGATTCGAGACTCGGCAAAGGCCACATCTTCGGGAATATTACGGTGCAGGTGATGGCACACCATTAACATGTCTAGATGTTCTTCCAGGGTGTTGATAGTGTAGGGTCGGGTGGGATTGGTGGAGGAAGGGAGAACGTTCAATTCTCCACAAATTTTGATAATGTCCGGTGCGTGGCCTCCCCCGGCTCCTTCGGTGTGATAGGTGTGAATAACTCGATTTTTCAGGGCGGCAATGGTGGTTTCCACAAATCCCGCTTCGTTGAGGGTGTCGGTGTGGATAGCCACCTGGACGTCGTAGTCTTCAGCCACGCCCAAACAGTTGTCGATCGCCGCTGGGGTGGTGCCCCAATCTTCATGGAGTTTGAGCCCGATCGCCCCGGCCTTGATTTGTTCTGCTAAGGCAGCCGGTTGACTGCCATTGCCCTTACCCAAAAAGCCCAAGTTAATGGGAAAACCATCGGCCGCCTGTAACATGCGGTGAATATTCCAAGCCCCAGGAGTGCAGGTAGTGGCCTTGGTGCCCGCCGCCGGCCCGGTGCCTCCCCCCACCAGAGTGGTAACGCCCGACGCTAAGGCCGTTTCAATCTGTTGGGGGCAAATAAAATGCACATGGGCGTCAATTCCCCCCGCCGTTAAAATCATTCCTTCCCCGGCGATCGCCTCGGTGCTGGGGCCAATGATTATGGAAACATTGTCTTGGATATGGGGGTTGCCTGCCTTACCAATGGCGTAAATGCGACCGTTCTTAATGCCCACATCAGCTTTGACAATGCCCCACCAATCCAAAATCAACGCATTGGTGATCACCACATCCACCGCCCCTTCTGCCCTGCTTAAAGGGGATTGCCCCATGCCATCCCGAATTACCTTGCCGCCACCAAACTTCACTTCATCGCCATAGGTGGCGTAATCCTGTTCTACTTCGATAAATAATTCCGTATCCGCCAGTCGTACCTTATCTCCCACTGTGGGACCAAAGGTGTGGGCGTAGCTGTGGCGGTCCATCCGATAACTCATGGTGGCTATTTCCTTGGTTAATTGGGGGGAGAAGATTCTAGTAACTGTTGCAGGCTATAGGGACAGGTTAGAGGAAAATCCACACCATGGCCGGTTTTCTCTTGCACATAGCCTAGGGCACCTTGATAAATCTGGGGCAATTCTTCCTCCAGATAATTTTTCAAGGTGGTAGTTAGACAGCGACGAAGTTGGGTGCGAAAACTTTGAATCTCAGCCCGCCAATGGTTGCCGTTACGTCCCCGTTCTTCCTGCCAGTATTGCAATAGCAGACAATGGCGAATTAACTGTTCCAACAGATAGGCGACTCGATTACGATCCTGTCTTCCCAAGCTCTCCAACTCCTCAATCAAATGAACCCAGTCCACCTCCGCCAGGGAATTTTGCCGAAATAAGCTCACCGTCACCTCAAGCCATTGGGCGGGATCTTGCTCATAAAGTTCGGACAGAACTTCGCTAGGGGAAATGGGGAATTGCAGTTGAGATTCCATTGCTGAGAAACTAACAGTCCGGAATATTTGGTTCAGTCTAGCTAAAGCCCTTAACTCTTACCAGTGGCAGGGGAATAATCGGCAATAACGGCAATGTACAACAGGTGCAAAAGCAAACCCCCTAGCCAGATGCCCGAAAGAGGTGTCAACCAAGACCAATCGGCCTTGTTTAAGTTATGAACAAACCATAGGCCAGAGTTAATCGCTAAAAATACTGCCACATGGACAGCAAAATTCATCCGGTCATCCAAACGGCGAAAGGCAGGGTCATTACGGTCGGGTTTACGGGGCCAACGAGGAGGCATAGATTACCAGTCAGGGTCACAATTAATCACTAGCCCTAATTTTAACGGCAACGGTCTGAAATCCCCGTAGATCAAGACGCAAAATTAAGCAAAATTTCAGCAAAGTTAGCGGACGGGCTCCTGCCTGGAGTGGCCAAAAAGGTGGCCCAATGTCAGCACTACAGTCGACCCAATGCCCCTATCAGTTTTTTCATCCACTCTGCACCACTCATATCACTGGCACAGGGCTGGCGCTGACTATTTCCGGCATTGGTTGGACCACTCATCGGAACTACTAAAATCCTACTCCTCCACCATAGGGATTCGCCAAAACCAATTCGTTTCTCCTCTACTTTCTTTAATTTTTCTTTGGAAATAAGCCCTTACATAGCAATAAATTGTGCTTGATACCTACAGCTATTTTTTCGTAAATTTAATGTACGATTTACTCCCGAGACTTTGCAGCAATAAATGTTAAATTTTGTATCGATATTCAACGTTTCTGTATCTAGCCATAAATAAAATTTGAGTTACAATGGGAGAAGAGTGTTTTTAAAATTAAGTGCAAAAAGTCGGTGTGATTTAAAGCAAAAAAAGTCGCTGTGTAGAAAAGGATGAAAACTATGGATGCCCAGGAAATTCTTCGGTGTTACGCGCAAGGACAAAGGGATTTTAGTCATATAAACTTGGTCAGAGTCTGTTTGTCCAATGCAAGCCTAATCGGAGCACAACTAATTTTCGTAGACCTCGGTGGTGCAAACTTAACCCGTGCACAGCTTGACAGTGCAACCTTAAAAAACGCCAATCTTGCTTTAGCTAATATGACGGAGGTGTGTTTGATTTATGCTGATTTGAGTAATGCAGACCTTAGTGGTGCAAATTTAGTGGGGGCAGATCTAACCAATGCAGATCTATCGGGGGCAAAACTAGGGGGGGCAGACTTACGAAAAGCGAACTTGTCTGAAGCTAGTCTTCGGGGAGCAGATTTGCGCGGTGTGAACTTGATCGAAGCCAACCTAACAAATACAGATTTTAGCGAGGCAGACTTAACGGGGGCTTACATAAGTGATGGCGCAGTGATTAATGTTGTCAATCTCTCCTAAGAAATCATTCATACCTTGTAGCTAGGGTAAAAAAGCTTAAGAATTAAATATTCTTAAGTATGTGTTTTTTTATTATCCAAGAGGATAAAACCATGAAACCGATGATTTGGCACCCAGAAGATAAAGATGAAAAGGTCAACAAGTATCTAGACCGCATCAACCATGAACCTTGGTTGGGATTTGTTGCTTTTTCCTTAGCATTTTTCATGGCCTTTATTTTAATAATGTTTATGGGGATTTTCTAGGAAAATGTTTGAAAAGTTCTAGGTAAGTTTCCGAAGCACGGGATTAACCATAGCCCCATGGATCTTTGTCTCACTGGTGTTAGGTAGATCGTTCGTTGACGACTTCTTAAAGCGCAACTTAAACGTTGCAAACCTTTTTAAAGGGTCACCGGGGTAACTAATTGAGCAGCCCAGATTGCTCAACCGTTTGCCAGGCGGGCCAAATTTTTCCCTGCATAAAGAGGGCGATCGCCTGGAGGCCATTAATTTCAGGGTTATCGGGAGCCAGGGCCAAGGCGGGTTTGAGGGCCTGTTCCCCCTGGTATCCTTGCCAGTCGTAAAGATGAACAAAGGCTAAATAAGCGTGGGCGTAGGGATTTTCGGGATCTAGTTTGACCAAAGATTGCAAAGCGGCGATCGCCTGGGGAGGATTTTCCTGCAATACCCGGGCCAAAACTTGGGCATAGGTTAAACGGAGAGCATCAACGGGATTTTGGCTGAGGCGATAGGTCCAACTAGCATCCCCCTGCCGCAGATAGTCGTGGCGAGGATCGTATAAATTAATCCGGTCAACCTGGGCAAAAACTGGATCTAGCCCAGCAATGCCCTGCTGCAAATTTTGCGCTAAATGGTACAGTTGGCTGACAAAATCCAATGGTGGAGCAGGCAAAGCTGGAGCATCGGCAGCTAAGGTTAGGGTAATGTCTGGTAAAGGTAAGGGTTGGGCCGTCATAGTGCTGGGATCTAGCCATTGCCCTTTTAAACGGTAATCCCCCGGAGGTAGATCCGCCTGGGGCGCCATGGCTGTCCTTTCAATTACTTCAACGGCTTGCCCATTGTCGGTAGGAAGCAATTCACCCAAACCAATGGCATGGTCATGGAGCCAAACTTGCTTAGGATCAGCAACATTTTCCCAAGTGAGCAAAACAATCCCTTCACTAAGGCGATCGCCATTGCCCTGCCAATGGTAGGTGATGGGTACGGGTTGACCGGGGGGGGCGCTGGTGGGTAAATCAACTTTGGTCAGTTGCGGCAATTCAGTATTAATTTGACTGGGTTTGACCTCCACCCTGGGTTGGCGACGGTGCCAGAGGTTCAACTCACTGCCATCGGGCAAAGGCCAGGTTTGCACAGCGGTAAAATTACCATTCTGGGCAATGGTTTCTCCCAATTCCACTTGTACTGGGTCAGCTAAATAGTTATCTCCAGTTTTTGTCAAGAACCAGTCAAAATTTTGCTGATCCTGTTGAATAATTTCCCCGTTACGACTCAATTCCCGACCGTAAGCCCGAAAATCCGCCGCCGCCCCATAATAATTCACCGTATTGGGATTAATAGCTGGGGTGTTGGGAATCACACCCAAATTAATTCTTTGCTCCGGGGTGGTTTCCATGGCAGCGGTAATGACTTCCGTGTTGGGGGCAGGCAAAACGAAATCGGGACGAAATAACACCGATGGGTTGAGGGCTTGGACAATGCCGTTGCTACCAGGAATGGGAAATAGGTTGCCGAGGGTAATCAAAATGGTGATCGCCAACGTACCCCAACGCACCCACAACCAACGACCACACCAACGGGTCAGACCGAAGGCAAGAAAAATAGCCACAATGGGCAAATAGGGCAAAATGTAGCGGTCATCCTTATTTTGAATGGCGGAGCAGATTAGATAAGTGCCACCGTAGTAATATCCCAGCCACAGCAACCCCGGTTTCGCTTCCCGCCAACTAGGTATCTGCAATGAAGCAGGAAAACGGTTCAGCAAAGACAAAATCACCCCCACCAAGGGCGGTATTAACCAGACCCAGGACAGGGCATTGGGTAAATCCTGCCAGTAGTAAGTCCAGGCGGCTAGGGTATTGACGGGAGGGTCCCCCTCCAAAGTGGCGGGGATGGCATTGGAATTTTGGGCGGTGCTGAATAGATAAATCCAGTTGGTGCGATACCAGGGATACCAAAGGGGAATGCTTGCCAGTAAACCCACTAGCAATTGGGCTAACCGTTGCCATTGCTTTGTCCAAATGCTCCACAGCCCCAAGCCCACCAAGGGAAAAAACAGATAGAAAATAATACTTTGTTTGGAGAGCAATCCCAGTCCCAACCCAACTCCAGCGGCGATCGCCCAGAGCCATTGGGAACGACGACCTTCAGCTTCTTTCCAATAGGTCAGACAGGTAAAGCTCAACAGGGTAAAAGCCAGGAGTGGACTGTCCAACAACACAATCAAACGACTATGGATTAAACGGGGAATCAAAACCATGATGGCCACTGCCCACAGACCAATTTCCCGGCTGAAGAGCTTTTTTCCCAAGCCGTACACAGAGAGAATTAAAATGCCACTCCAGAGCCAATTACTCAGTAAAGCCAGATCACTACCTGGGCCGCCTAGCCCCTGGAAAGGAGCATTGACTATGTAGGTCAAAGGGGGATATTTGGGGGACAACATCCAAAAGCTCCGCCACCATTCCCCGCTCAAAAACTCCGGCGATCGTAGGGCTTGCAAATATTCCAGGCCGTAGGATAAGTGGTTACTCTGGTCCCAAGCTGGCACCGTTTGATCCATCCCTAGCCACAGGCGATCAAGGCCGTTGCTACCAAGCCACACCATGGCCAACAGCAGGGGCACTCCCCAGGATTTAGACAAAATTTGCTTAACCATAGCAGGGGTTAGACGTAAGATGGATACCAACAGCCCATCTTTTATGATTGGGCACCGAGAGTCTTCCTGGCCTGACCCAAACGGTTAGGGTTAGGGGGGCTTACCATTTAGCATTAATCATTTTGGTAATCCTATGAGTGCAAACCTTGCCCAACTCCACCAGGCCCTGGAAAATCGTACCGCCTTAAAGGTAATTAGCGGTTTAAATAACTTCGATAGCGCCAATGTTTTAGCCGTGGCCCGGGCTGCCCAGGCTGGGGGAGCTACTTTTGTGGACATTGCAGCCGATCGCCAATTGATCCAACAGGTGCGCCACGCCATTGATTTGCCCATCTGTGTGTCGGCGGTGGAAGCAGAATTATTAGCCGAAGCGGTGGCCGCCGGAGCTGACTTGGTGGAAATTGGTAACTTTGACAGTTTTTACGCCCAGGGTCGTCGTTTTGAAGGGCCGGAAGTGTTGGCCCTCACCAAAGCCACCCGTCAATTGTTGCCCCATACTTTGCTCTCCGTTACCGTGCCCCACATCCTTGCTCTGGACGAACAGGTACAGTTAGCCGAAGCTTTAGTGGCCGCTGGAGCCGACATCATCCAAACTGAAGGGGGGACCAGTGCCGAACCCCATCACCCTGGAGTTTTGGGTTTGATTGAGAAAGCCGCTCCCACTTTGGCCGCTGCCCACGCTATCAGTCGAGCCGTTAATGTCCCCGTACTATGTGCTTCTGGCCTATCCGATGTCACCGTTCCCATGGCGATCGCTGCTGGAGCCAGTGGAGTAGGGGTTGGTTCCGCCATTAACCAATTGAACGACCAAGTGGCCATGGTGGCCGCTGTCCGTCGCCTGGCCGATGCCTTGGTGGCCCAGCCTGTGCGGGTTGCCTAACTATCGGTTTAAGTTCGACTAAATAGGTTAGACGCCCCCGGTTCCCTCAAACTTGTGAGGAAAATAGATAAAAATCCTCCAATATTTGGGGGATTTGGGGGCAAACCCAAACTTTGCAAGGGGGAGTGTTAAAACCACTATGCCCCTCGACAAATGCAAAATGTATCAAAATTCCTGCTAACTAACTCCAGGAGCGACAACTGATTCAGTTTCAGTTTTGAACAGTGAAGCCATAATATTCTGCGCCATCTGGGCTGGGGTTAAACCAAGGTCAACGGTGGATTGTTCCGGAGTGGCATGGTCCACAAGTATGTCGGGCACCCCTAAACGTTTCAAGGGCACCAACACGTTGTTATCCATCAGGGCCTCCGCCACTGCTGAGCCAAAGCCCCCCATGAGGCAACCTTCTTCCATGGTCACCACTTTGCCGATGCGCTCGGCCAAGGGCAAAATTAATTCCGTATCTAGTGGTTTAACAAAGCGGGCATTAACCACCGTTGCTTCGATGCCGTGTTCGTGGAGTAATTCCGCTGTTTGCAGAGCGGGATAGACCATGGAGCCGTAGCCCAACAGAAGCACATCATCCCCCGACCGGAGAATTTCAGCTTTACCAATTTCCAGCGGTTCCCAACCTTCCTCCATCAGGGGCACCCCGATGCCATTACCCCGGGGATAACGCATGGCGATCGCCCCACCGGTGTAGTTAACCCCAGTAACCAGCATTTGTTGTAACTCTGCTTCATCCTTGGGAGCCATCAGCACCAGATTGGGAATGCAACGGAGATAGGCAATGTCATACATCCCTTGGTGGGTGGGCCCATCCGCCCCCACAATGCCCGCCCGGTCTAGGCAGAAAAATACGGGTAATTTTTGAATACAAACGTCATGGATAATCTGGTCGTAACCCCGTTGCAAAAAGGTGGAATAGATGGCCACCACTGGACGAATGCCCTCGCAGGCCATGCCCGCCGCCAAAGTAACTGCGTGTTGTTCCGCAATGCCCACGTCCACATACTGCTTGGGTAGCTTGGCCTGGAGTTTATCTAGCCCTGTCCCCGTCGCCATAGCAGCCGTGATACCGACAATGTTGGGATTTTCCTTGGCCAGGGTAGTCAACGTATGGGCAAAAACCTTGGAATAGCTGGGGGGTTTCGGCTTACTAGAAGGATAGGCCTTACCGGTGGAAAGGTTGAAAGGACTTTGGGCGTGGTAGCCTACTTGATCCTTTTCGGCTAAGTCATAACCCTTGCCCTTGGTGGTGGAAACATGGACAAACACCGGACCAGGCACTTTTTCCGCTTGTTTAAAGGTATCGATTAATTCCTGTAAACTATGACCGTCAATGGGACCAAAATATTTAAATCCTAGTTCTTCAATCACCGCTCCCACTTTGGGGACAACAAGACGTTTCATTCCCTCCTTGACCCTTTCCATCTCCGGGGTGAGGGAATCCCCCACAAAGGGCAAGTGTTTGATCTGTTCCTCCAGATTGTCCGTCAAAAACTGCATCGGACTGCTGAGGCGGACTTTATTTAAATAACGGGAAATGGCTCCCACGTTGGGGGAAATGGACATCTCATTGTCATTGAGAATCACCATTAGTCTGGTATGGGGCAAATGCCCGGCATGGTTGATTGCCTCCAAGGCCATGCCCCCGGTTAAAGCACCATCGCCAATGATGGAAACTACTTTAAAATCTTCCCCCTTGGCATCTCGAGCTAAAGCCATGCCCAAACCAGCGGAAATACTTGTGGAAGCGTGCCCAGCACCAAAATGGTCAAAACGACTTTCAGAGCGTTTGAGGTAACCAGCCACCCCATCTTTTTGCCGCAGGGTATGGAAATCATGGTAACGTCCCGTCAACATTTTGTGGGGATAGGCTTGGTGTCCCACATCCCAAATCACCCGGTCTTTGTCTAAATCAAGAGTGGAATATAGGGCCACCGTCAGTTCCACCACTCCCAACCCAGGCCCCAGATGACCGCCGCTGGTGGCCACAGTTTGGAGATGTTTTTCTCGGATTTGCCGGGAAACTTCCTCCAGCTCACGGATAGATAAACCCTTTAACTCATTGGGGTGGGTCAGTTCGCTGATGTGCATGGTGGATTGGGACTAACGATGGCTAAATTATGGAACTTTTTTCAGACTTCTCACACTTTAACCCATTGGGTGAAGGGAAGTTAGGTTGGAAAACCCCAGTCACAGTCTGGACAAAACATTCGGTGAACCAATGATGAATCCCCATTGAGAAGGCTGGGGAAAAGGGTAGCGAAGATGTCATAATTTTTAACAAAGATTACTAAAGATTTACCCCCAGTTCTCTGCTGTAGTAGCCATGAGTGAGCGTCCCCCTGAAAAGACCCTGGCGGAGTTGGCATCCCCAAACCATGAATGCCGGGCCTGCGGTTATGTTTACATTCCCAGCCAAGGGGATCAAAAGACTAGTGTTTCCCCCGGCACTCCCTTTGAGGCCCTACCCCTTAATTGGAAATGTCCGGTGTGTGGCGCCCCCCGCAACTACTTCATCAGCACCGGGGAGACCGATGCTCCCTCTGGTTTTGCCGAGAACCTTAACTACGGTTTTGGTTTTAACCGTATGAGTGGTGGTAAAAAGAATTTACTAATTTTCGGTAGTCTTTTCGTCATTTTCCTATTTTTCCTGAGCCTTTACGGCATGGGATAAGGCTTCAATTTTCCCTCTGAGCCCTTGCTGTACTCGTTGATTATTCCTGTTCACAATGCCTGTTAAATTCCCCAGTTTGAAGTTTGAGCAACTAAAGCAACTTGTCCTAGTGGCGGCGATCGCCGTTTTCTGTGTGAGCTGCAGCCATGTGCCGGATTTGGCCTTCAATCCATGGCAAGAAATTGCTTTAGAAACAGATTCTACCTTTGCGGATATTGCCTTCACGGAAGATCCGAACCATGGTTGGCTGGTGGGTACCAAGGAGACTATTTTTGAAACCACCGATGGCGGTGACACCTGGGAGCAGAAGCTGATTGACCTAGGGGAAGAAAAGGCTAGTTTTTCCGCCGTTAGTTTCTCTGGCAACGAGGGATGGATCACAGGTAAACCTTCCATTTTGCTCCACACCACCGATGGGGGCCAAACCTGGGCCCGCATTCCCTTGAGTGAGAAACTGCCCGGTGCTCCCTACAGTATTATTGCCCTGGGACCCCAGACGGCGGAGATGATTACGGATTTGGGCGCTATTTACAAAACCACCAATGGGGGCAAAAACTGGAAAGCTTTGGTGGAGGGGGCCGTAGGAGTAGCCCGCACCATTCAACGATCAACCGATGGCCGTTATGTGGCGGTGTCAGCCCGGGGTAATTTTTATTCCACCTGGGCACCGGGACAAACGGAATGGACTCCCCATAACCGCAATTCTTCCCGACGCTTACAGACCATGGGCTATGGCAAGGACGGTCAACTATGGCTGTTGGCCCGGGGGGGACAACTCCAGTTCAGCACCGATCCCGATGCAGAGGAATGGAGCGATGTGATTGCTCCCCAGGATAAAGGTAGTTGGGGTCTGCTCGATCTGTCTTTCCGTACCCCTGAAGAAGTATGGGTAGCGGGGGCCAGCGGTAACCTCTTGATGAGTCAAGACGGGGGGCAAACCTGGGCCAAGGACACTGGGGTAGAAGATATTCCAGCCAATCTTTATCGGGTGGTGTTCCTCAGTCCGGAAAAAGGATTTGTGTTGGGGCAGGATGGGATTTTGCTCAAATATAACCCCAGCACCGAGGTGGCAATGGTTCCCTAGGCGGCTCACAAAATAGTAGACTAGACTCTACTTGCTTTGCATTTGTCAGTCAATGTTGTTTTGAAAAATTGAAGGAGAACACAAAATGTCAGGGACTACCGGCGAGCGTCCATTTTCCGATATTGTCACCAGCATTCGCTACTGGGTGATCCACAGCATCACCATCCCGATGTTGTTTATTGCTGGTTGGTTGTTTGTCAGCACGGGCTTAGCCTACGATGCTTTTGGCACTCCCCGCCCCGATGAATATTTCACCCAGACCCGTCAAGAGTTGCCCATTCTCCAGGAACGCTACGACATTAATCAGGAAATTCAAGAGTTTAATCAATAAAACATTTAATTGTTCTTTTTTAGTTGGTAATTAACAATGGCAACCCAAAATCCTAATCAACCGGTTACTTATCCCATTTTTACGGTGCGCTGGCTGGCGGTTCACACCCTGGCGGTGCCCTCTGTCTTCTTTGTCGGGGCGATCGCCGCGATGCAATTTATTCAACGCTAGGAGTTTTTCATGGACAGAAATTCAAACCCAAACCGCCAACCGGTGGAATTGAACCGCACTTCTTTATACCTGGGTCTATTGTTGGTGGCTGTGTTGGGGATTTTGTTCTCCAGCTATTTCTTTAACTAAACTTTTTTAATACGCAATTTAGGAGGCATGGTATGTTCGCAGAAGGCAGAATCCCTTTGTGGGTGGTGGGTGTAGTGGCCGGTATTGGCGCCATTGGTGTTCTAGGGTTATTTTTCTACGGAGCCTATGCTGGTTTAGGTTCTTCCATGTAATCGAGGGCTAGCCGCCACACAATATCATGGTTTTAAGGTGGGCTTGGCCCACTTTTTTTATGGCAATTTTTCCTCCCAAAATAGATGACAATGGCAATGCAACCCCAAACTTTGGTGATTAAAATTGGTACTTCTAGCCTAGCTCGTCCGGAAACGGGTCAGTTGGCCCTCTCCACCATTGCCGCTTTGGTGGAAACTGTATGCAAGTTGATCGGCCAAGGCCATCGGGTGGTGCTAGTCTCCTCTGGAGCCATAGGAGTAGGTTGTAGTCGTTTGGGCCTGACAGAAAGGCCAAAAAAAATGGCCTTAAAGCAGGCGATCGCCGCTGTGGGCCAGGGCAGATTAATGCGGACCTATGACGACCTTTTTAGTAGCCTCCGGCAACCCATTGCCCAAATTTTGCTCACCAGACGGGAATTAATTGAGCGTACCGCCTATGTCAACGCCTACAACACGTTCCAAGCTCTGTTTGAGTTGGGGGTGATTGCCATTGTCAATGAAAACGACACGGTGGCGATCGATGAACTAAAATTTGGCGACAATGATACTTTGTCGGCTTTAGTGGCCAGCTTGGTGGAAGCGGATTGGCTATTTTTGCTCACTGACGTTGACCGCCTTTATTCCAGTGACCCCCGTTTAGATCCCGATGCCTATCCCATTCCCCTAGTCAAAGCCGCGGAATTAGCCCAATTACAAGTCCGCACCGATAGCACTGGTTCCGCCTGGGGCACCGGCGGCATGGCCACCAAAATCACCGCTGCCCGCATTGCTACGGGATCAGGAGTCCGCACCGTCATCACCCATGGCCAAAAACCTGAGCAAATTTTAGCCATCCTCCAGGGAGCTAATTTGGGCACTCAGTTTGAAGCCCAACCCCGCTCCGATAATGCTCGTAAACGTTGGATCGCCTATGGTTTAGTGCCCACCGGGAAAATTTTCATTGACGCTGGGGCGGTCCAGGCCCTCAAAGCTAGGGGCAAATCCCTATTGGCGATCGGGGTGGTTGCCCTAGAAGGGGAATTCAGTGCCACCGATGCCGTCATAATCTGTGATCCCCAGGGTCAAGAATTAGGGCGGGGATTAGTTAATTACAACTGTAACGAGCTAGAAAAAATTAAGGGACTCCATTCCGAGGCGATCGCCGCAGTGTTAGGCTACGTGGGGCCAGATACAGTGATCCATCGAGATAATTTAGTATTACAAGAAAATTAGAAGAGTCTGAAGACAGACAAATGATTTTACGAATTATTTTTGTCCCAACCCGGTATGTTGGCAGAATTAATCCCAGATATTGAAGAAAGTTGGGAGTTCGCCTATCGCTCTTCTATCATTGTAGGAAGGATAAAACAGAGAAGAGAGGGTGAAAGGCAGAGGTGATATATGGTTGCCCCCGTCAAGCAAAAGAAACAGTACAGTTTATCGACAAATATTGTGAAAGCTACAGAGACTTACTTTCCAGAAGTAAGAAGCTTTGAGTACTTTAAATATTTGCATCTAGGATTAATAGCGAATATCAGGAGAAAAACATTTCCAGAAATAGCCAGGGTAGTATAGCAAAATCGCATAGACAAAGTTATTCAAGATTACTGCATAGCCTAGTGCCTCATAGTTATACTAATTAGTTATATTTCTCGCAGGTCCAACTCTCTAGGACGCCCAAATCCTTTCGGTGCTGGTAACTTGGGCTCGATTATCTTCCAATCCTCATCACTCATGTCACTGGCGTATAGCTTGCGCTGAGGATTAACTACGTTCGGCAAATTGCTCATCGACAATACTCAATTTTTATCTTTTCACCATAAAAAACAGATTTTTCCTATCCTCTTTTCTTTATATTTTCTTTAGAAATCACTTCTAAGGAATCATTTATTGTTAAGCGGAACCAAAGATTACGCTGATGCAATGAATGAACAAATGAAAGCGATTATCTCTATGCGAAATAACAGGGTTATAATTCGTCAATCTAGGGAATTCGCTTTTAATCGTGCCCTTCGTCAACCAATAAGAACATGGGCAAGTAGTGGAATTTGTTTATACCCCTATGATCAAGTGCAGAAGTGTTGAACGATAGTTATAAAGAGAAAAAAGCTCTTTAAAATGATAGAATAAAGGGCAGAAATATTAGAATAATTGAAGCGATGATATCAAATTTTGGACATATTGTAAAAACTTATCTATCTAATTTTCCTAAACATGACTACCCAGTATTAGACACATTTAAGTTTGTGAGTATCTGGTTAGGATTAGTGTTAGACCAGAGCCAGACAAGCATGAGGAGTATGTTTAAAAGACTGAACTTACGAGGA
>NZ_JACJTH010000017.1:0-5874 GCF_014698595.1 Synechocystis sp. FACHB-908
CAGGTACAACAATGTTAGACAAACTACGTTATTTACAGGCTTTCATGTGTGAAAAAATAAGCTATGTACACTGGCTAAGGGAGTTAGCACTAAGGTGATGAATTTGCTTTGCTGTAGGATTATTCTGTCTATTTTTAGGTCGTACATAAGTGCCATTCAACGATTCTGAATGTATTCATGACTAAAATTTTATCAAACATCCCAAAAGAAAATCCTTGAATGCCCAAACCTACATTAAAATCTTCAATTTTGGTATTGACTTGACAACCAATACAAAGTTGCATACCTTCTCCAGACCGAATCTCTGGAAGAACATTACCATTTTCATCCTCGAAAGCAATGTAGCGAATAACAGCATCTTTCTTGGGACCAACATCGGTTATTTCCAAAATTTTACGTTCCTGATTTATAAAAAAATCACTAGACTCTTGATTATTTCCAAATAAATCATCATCGTAAGTTTTCATCACTAATTCTGACTTATCCCATAGACTTTGTTGCCCCTTCTTGAGATAAAGAGCCGTTTCACAAATGCGAGTAATCATATCAGCGGCGTGAGTCACTAGAATGAATGAAACTTGATGTTTTTGTAATTCGGTTAAACGTTCATAACACTTACTCCGAAACCTAATATCCCCAACCGCTAAAACTTCATCAATCAATAAAATTTCTGGTTCAACATGAATTGCACAAGCAAACCCCAACCGCGCCGTCATCCCCGAACTATAACTCTGCACCGGCGCATCCAACGCCTCCCCAATCTCCGCAAACGCCACCACATCCTCAAATCGATCATCAATTTCCTGCCTCGTCAACCCCAAAATCGACATATTTGTGTAAATATTCTCCCTCCCCGTCAAGGTTGGATTAAACCCCGCCCCCAACGCAATCAACGGCGCAATCCGTCCGCGAATTTTTACCTCCCCCTCATCCGGCTTAATCAGACCACTAATAATGCGTAACAGCGTCGTTTTCCCTGCGCCATTGGCCCCCACTAAGCCCAACGCCTCTCCCCGCCGCAACTCAAAACTAATATCCCTCAACGCCCAAAACTCATCTGGTCTCAGATCCCGACGACTACCCCGCCCCACCATCTCCGCCGCAATATCCTGCACCCCATACCACAGAGAGCGTTTCAGACTACGACAAAACTTCTTCGATACCCCCTGCACCGACAGCACCACATCACTACCGCCGCCGGCGATCGGCTCCAGCCTTGGCAACACCTGGGTCATCCCATCCACTCCCATAAAGCATTAGCCACCAGCATACCCAACCAAGCCCCAACCCCTAACACCCGTAACAAACCGTTACCCATTAAGGGCTTGTTTCAACGCCTTTAGTGATCAACTACTCATGCGCTCAACAATAAACGGCATCGCCAAACGGTAAAACAACCACCCTGACAACAGCAAAATTACCATCAACCCACTAGCCCACCAAAACCCTGCTGGTTCCGATACCATCCCCACCGTCGCCAAATCCCGCACCGTTACCAACAACGGCGTCACCGGATTCCAGTTCACCAACACACTAAACCAACCCTTAGTTGGTGGTGGATAAATTACCGGCGTTAACAACAACCAAGGCGTCATCAACAAGGGAATTGCCCGGCCAATATCCTGATACAACGCCCCCAACGGCGATAACCATAACCCAATTCCCGTCCCCAACCCCACCAAATGGACTAACGCCACCGGCGCCAAGATCACCATCTCACTCACCGGAATCCGAAACCAGATAAACAAAGCCACAATCAACAGTAACTTAATCCCAAAATTGAAAAATACTTCCCCTAACTTTGCCAAAATCAACGCCTCCCTCGGGAAATTGATCTTCGCCAACATCGGTTTCGCCGCCCCCACCGCCGCCACAGGGCCATTCAAGGCCTCCACAAACGTTTGCCATAACGCCATACTAAACATCACATAGGCCGGATAAGGAATCGACGTTGCCCCCACATTGATCGCCCCCACATCCTTCGCCACCAACAACGCCACCGCCGTCACAATCGGTGGCAAAAAAGCCCAAAATACCCCCAACAACGACTGCCGATACTGAGCCTTAATATCCCGCACCAACAACTGCCAAGCCAGACCGCGAGACGCCAATAAATCCCGTCTCATCTCCCGAAGTAGAATAACAGGATGCCGTAAACGACTCTCCGGCGTATAAACAATGACTGGTTGCGATTGACGATGGGTCATTATATTGACTTTGTTTAAATACAAACGTGTTGAGTGATTATCATTCACCCTTCCTTCTGCCTAGTGACCAATCATGTACTTTTTGCCTAAATTTTCCACCCGAATCATCACGTCCGACATAGGAATCCTAATCGAGAACCGACACTCATCAGCTTATCCAACAAACCCCCAACCCTTAACACCCGTAACAAACCGTTACTTGATCGACCGAAATACGATTAATGCTATCGGTAATGATAACGACAACTGACAACACGAATGAAATCATCGGTGACTTCGTAAACTAGGCGATGCTCTTGAGTAATGCGCCGTGGCCAAAAACCTGACAAATTAAAACGAAGTTTTTCTGGTTTTCCTTTGCCGGCAAAAGGTGATTTTGGTAGCGTCTCAATTAATTCCATGATTTTTAACGCTAACTTTTTATCTTGTTGAATCCACCACTTTATATCTTCAATTGCCTGCGAATCTAAAACAACTTCCTTCATAGTCCTAAGTCATTTTTTACTTTTGTCCACGATGTAGCTTGATCAATTGATCGACTAGCGGTAGTTAATAACTTTTCAGCATTAACAGGGTTACTCAACAGATAAACAGTTTCCATCAAACTACGGTAATCTTGCTCAGATATAATAACAGCTCGTAAATAATTCGGAAGCTCTAGACAGAGAGGTTCTTGCTCATTACCTATTTTTTCTACCAAAGTGGGCAGTTTTTCAGAGAATTGTTGATAATTAATGGTTTCCATTTTTAATCCTTGTAGATATTGATCAAATTTGCTACTTAATTTATCTTATTTCATCAATTGGAGAGGAGGGAACTATTTTGGCGACCGCCTTTGTCCCGGCCCGTAAACCGCTTTACCAGGGACTTGGCCCCATCTGCTAGCACATCCCGCAACAACCCATAATTAGACCGCCCCTCTGCTTGGTGGCCAATCATGTACTTTTTGCCTAAATTTTCTACCCGGATCATCACGTCCGACATAGGAATTCTAATTTAGAACCGACAATCATTAGCCTACCCAACAAACTCCCAACCCTTAACACTCGTAACAAACCGTTACCCTAAACCAGTTAGATAATTTGCTAAATCTGCCATTACCGTAAAATTAAACAACGTCTCCCCCAATATGTAACCGATGACCAACACAGTGTGTCGCCGCACAGTTATATAAGGAGTTTTGTGATGCCAGGAGGCGGACTTGAACCGCCGACACGAGGATTTTCAGTCCACTGCTCTACCAACTGAGCTATCCCGGCTTTTTTAGCGCATTAACAACATACCAAGAAGTATCAACCTTGACAAGCTCTTTGGACAAATCCATAAACCGGGGCATTAACTGCCCGATCGCCAGCGGTTATGGGAGTGTGGCAAAATGGGGGACGGACAGTCCCTCAACAGAAAAACAAACAGCGATGCAGATCCGCGGAACCGACTACACAGCTTTGACTTGGCAGGGAGATGCCCTGGCCCTGGGATTTTTTGAAAATGCAACGGAAATTACTGGGGACCTGACCCAATTGGACGATCGCCTGGAAGGGGTATTGCGGGAACTGATTGAGGAAAAGGAGTTTAAGGGTAAAGCGGGACAAAAGTTGGTGTCTCGGGTGGGCAGTAAAACCCCAATCAAAAAGCTGATTCTAGTGGGACTGGGGGAAATTGAAAAATTTAACAGCCAGGTGTTAGGAGATGGGGCGGCGGCGATCGCCCGGTTGGCCAAGGGAGAAAAAGTTAAAACCCTAGGGGTGAGTTTGCCCCAACGGGAGCATGATCCAGCGCAAACAGCGGCAATTTTGACCGAAGGAATTTTACTAGCCCTGCATCAAGATAATCGCTTCAAGTCCGATCCTGAAGATAAGGAAATTAAGCTGACCACTGTGGAATTGCTAGGCTTGGGGGAACAGTCAACAGCCATTGGTAAAGCAGAAAAAATTGTCTCCGGGGTAATTCTGGCCCGGGAAATGGTGGCGGCTCCGGCCAACGAAGTCACCCCCTTAACCTTTACGGAAATTGCCACGGAATTGGCCCAGACCTACGGTTTAGAATTGGAAGTGCTGGGGCAGACAGAATGTGAGGCCCTAGGCATGGGGGCATTTCTGGGGGTGGCGAAAGCTTCCGAGTTACCACCGCAATTTATTCATCTCACCTATCGCCCTGCTAATCCGGTGAAAAAGTTGGCGATCATCGGCAAAAGTCTCACCTTTGACTCCGGTGGTTTAAACATCAAAGGTGCAGGTAGTGGCATTGAAACGATGAAAATGGATATGGGGGGCGGCGGTGCTACCCTCGGGGCTGCTAAGGCGATCGCCCAATTGAAACCTAACGTAGAAATACATTTTATCTGTGCCGCTACGGAAAATATGATCAGTGGCACGGCGATGCACCCAGGGGATATTCTCACCGCCTCCAACGGCAAAACCATTGAGGTAAATAATACCGATGCGGAAGGTCGCCTTACCCTGGCCGATGCCCTAGTATTTGCGGAAAAACTTGGTGTAGAGGCGATCGTTGATCTAGCCACATTAACCGGGGCCTGTATTGTAGCTCTGGGGGATGACATTGGTGGCTTATGGAGTCCCAATCAGGAATTGGCCGATGAACTCAAAGTGGCGGCCGATAAGGCGGGGGAAAAATTCTGGCAAATGCCCATGGAATCCAAATATTTTGAAGGTCTCAAATCCCCGATCGCCGATATGAAAAATACGGGGCCCCGTTCCGGTGGTTCCATTACAGCGGCGTTATTTTTACAACAATTCATCAAGGAAACTCCCTGGGCCCATTTAGACATTGCAGGGCCTGTGTGGACTGATAAGCAAAATGGAGTTCACAATGCTGGTGCCACGGGCTATCCAGTACGGACCCTAGTGCAATGGGTATTGGGATTAGCGGAATAGTCCCTCAGTGGTTCATGTTATTGATGAACAATGAAATGCCAATCAGTCCTGCAATTGCTAAGTCAAAGTAAACCAGATTTACAATCTCGTTTTGGTGTTACCCAGTTAGCACTGTTTGGTTCCACCGCAAGGGATGAAGCTGGTCCCCATAGTGATGTAGATATTCTCGTCAGCTTCGATGGACCTGCCACATCCCACCGGTATTTCGGAGTGCAGTTTTATCTAGAAGACTTGTTAGGTTGTGCCGTGGACCTAGCAACAGAAAAGGCCCTCAGACCAGAATTACGCTCCCAGATCGAACAGGAAAAAATAGATGTCTAAATCTCCCAATCGGGAATGGCATTTTTACATTGACGACATGATTTGCTTTGCTAAAAAAGCGCTGGCCTACACCATAGAAATGGATCAGGAAACCTTTATCGCCAGCGAAATTAACTATGATGCCACTTTACGAAATCTAGAATTAATTGGCGAGGCGGCTACCCATATTCCTAATGAGATACGAGCCACACACCCAGAGGTCCCTTGGCGACAGATCATTACCACCCGCAATCGTCTTATTCACGGTTATTTGGGCATTGATAACGATACTGTCTGGAGCATTATTCGAGACAATATAGTAGTTTCAAATAAAGCTGAGACGCTAAACGCCACAGTAAGAACCATCGGCGCAATCAAATCTTTTTTTCCTTTTCTTCTCCCTGCTACTAGATTTTCTCTGACTCCCCTTTTTCCTTGTCTATCTCCATAAACTTTTTTTCCTTTTTTTGACC
>NZ_JACJTH010000018.1:0-40245 GCF_014698595.1 Synechocystis sp. FACHB-908
CTTTTTTTGCCGAAATATTCTCCTGATTTAAATGATATTGAGCATGACTTTAGTGCCTTGAAACGAGCTAGAATGTACGCTCCTATTGACACGTCTCTTGATGAAATTATCCGTTCTTACTGTGGCGTTTAGCGTCTCAGCTTTATTCGAAACTACTATAAAATATAAAGAGGTGGGTAACTTATATGGAGCAAGGAACTGGATAGAGTATGGATTAAAGCAAATAAAGAATGAACTGGGGTGGGCAGATTTTAGAATGATGGACTATTCCAGAATAGAAAAATGGCGGGAAATAGTGATGAGCGTATATTTAATGGTAAGTCTTCAGATAGAAAATTTGCCTCCGCATGATAACTTCTTAAACAAATCAAAACAGACTAGGAAGATAGCTTATCAGAATATACAAAAACGTCCTTGGTGGAATCAAAAAGTGGATGGAAAAACATACTTAACAACATGAGATTAATAATTCAGCCATTATGTTACTTTAATTTATTAAAGCCGTGGATGACGGTGATTTATACACCTCAGTTATTGAGAAACTTCCATTGCTTATTTGACAAATTGAAGAAGGCAGTAATGGCCTTAGGAGACCTTATTATTGCTCCAATTATTTTACCTTCCCACCTACACTGATAGAAGAGCGATATCATCTTTTCTTTATATTTTCTTTAGAAATCACTTCTAAAGAGTACCTTGAAAGTATCGGTGCAGAAGTCATCGACGTTGATGAACTTAAGCAACGTGTTCTATGCTTTGCTATCAATGATCTTGTACGGAAAATAGCTTTTGCTGGTCACATTGACCCAGACGACATAATAGAGTACTACACCATAATAGAGTACTACACCATTGAGTTTGGTGGCGGATGTGTCGAGGAACAACACTACCGTTGGGTGCTTGAGTTGAACCCTAAACTCCCATTCGACCCCGATAGGAATTAACCCTATCAAATGGGCTAACATAGTACTATCGCAGGGGCGCAACAGTAGGTGGAAAGTATCGGGATGACAGGATTTGAACCTGCGACATCCTGCTCCCAAAGCAGGCGCGCTACCAAGCTGCGCTACATCCCGTGGTGCAACCCCCTCAATCTTAGGACACATTTCCCCCGATCGCCAGGGGTTGACCGGACGAATATTACCCCAAGGTTCCCCAAGGTTCATTAAGATGCTTGTAAATGGCTATAACGAGCTAGGGCAATGAGGGGAAAATATTGGCGGTAGTAGTGATAGCGGATATAAAAGTGACAGGGAAAACCGGTGCCGGTATATTCTGCTTCTTCCCAGGTGCCCTTGGGGGTTTGTCCCTGGACAAGAAAAGCCACGCCCCCCTCGATCGCCGTGGTTAGTTTGGCATCTTGTCCCAGGCTGGGTAAATATTTGAGGGCATCTAACAAACCAATTAGGGCCCAGGCTGTTTGGGAAGCAGTGCTGTTACCTTGACCCTTTAACTGCTTGTTTTTATAACTTTCACAGGTTTCTCCCCAACCCCCATCCGCATTTTGACAGCTCAACAACCAGGCGATCGCCGTTTTGATTTGGGGGGCAAAACGTTGGGCATCGTAAATGGCTAGGGCAGAAAGGGCCCCGCTGGTGCCATAGAGATAATTCACGCCCCAGCGGCCGAACCAACTACCATCCTGTTCCTGTTCTTGGAGTAAATAGGTCAAACCCCGTTCCACTCGTGGGGAATCCATGGTCAAACCACAGGCTCCCAGCATTTCAACCACCCGGGCGGTAATATCGGCGGTGCTGGGGTCAATCATGGCTTTCAAATCACCGTAGGGTAACTGGTTAAGCCAATCTTGGTCATTGTCAATGTCAAAGGCGGCCCAGCCTCCGGTTTTACATTGCATGGTGGCTATCCACTGCAAGGCCTTATTAATGGCCCCCTGTTTACGTTCCTCATCGGGGAGGGTAATGCCCTGTAACGCCATCATCACCACGCAGGTGTCGTCAATGTCAGGGTAGAAATTATTATCAAATTCAAACGCCCAAGCTCCCGGTTCACCGTGGGGATTTTTGATCTGCCAATCGCCGTAGGTGAGAATTTGTTTATCCAACAACCATTGCCCCGCTTTAACCAAGGCGGGATGATCCTTACCTAGATCCGCTTCCGCCAAAGCCCGCACAACCCAGGCCGTATCCCACACAGGGGAAACACAGGCTTGAATGGCATAGCTATCTTCCGTTTCCACCGCGAAATTATCGATCGCCGCTAGGCCCCTTTGCACATAGAGATCGTTAACGTCATAGCCCAACACTTTCAACGCCAGCAGGGAATTCAGCATAGCGGGAATAATGCCGCCCCAATCGCCACTGACTTCTTGTCGTTCTAAAATCCACTTTTCCGCCAGGGCCAAACCCTGTTCTCGGAAAGGTACTACCTTGGCTTGTTCCTGTAGCTTAAATAGGCTATCCAAACCGATGAAAATATCCCAAATAGTGCCACTCTCCGGCAATTTATACTGGACATTTTCCATCCCTTCCGCATAGAGTTCGTCCACCCGCAGACCCTGGGCAATGTCGTAAACGGGCTTTTGGTCACAAACAATCATCAGGGGGACCGTACTAGAACGGGCCCAACTGGACATTTCGTAAATGTTAAAGAAAAAATTGTTGGGCAAAAGCATCACCCAGGGGGGAATGGAAGGAGTACCCCGCCAGTCGTAGCAACCGATTAACGCCAGATGCATTTTGGTAAAAATGCGGGATTTGCTAATGCCCCCCCGGCCGACAATGAAATTTTTCGCTTTGACCAAGGCAGGATCGGTGGCTGGAACCCCCAAAATTCGCAGGGCAGTGTAGGCTTCCACACTGGTACTTAGTTCACCGCCATCACCATAGTACAGTTCCCAACCGCCATGGTCCCGTTGTTGTTGCAACAGGTAATTCTTCGCCTTCTCCAGGGGTCTTTGGGCCGCTGTGCCCCAAATTTTGTGCAGTATGACCACTTCGGCAGTGATGGTGACATTGGATTCCAACTCAGACCACCAGTAGCCATCGGCATATTGTTCCGATAGCAGGAAGTCCCGACTAGCGGCGATCGCCTGGCGCACCTGCTCGGTGCTAGGACAAGGAACGGAGGGAGAGGCGGCAATAACCATGGACAAAGTTGTAAATTTTTCTTTACAAAGATAACAGATGGATTAGGGAACGCCGCATCTTGCCTTGGTTAGGGGTTTGCAAAAAAAATTCTTCCCAATAGGTGGAGCAGACCTTTGGTGGAACTTTAAATATGGTCAAGAAAAACCGAGGAAAAAAGTATTCTGAAGTCTGACCCCACCGCTGGGAGGATGAATTCAATTTTGGCTTATGGGTTAGAGTTTGGCTCCACAACCAGAACAGAAACGATGGGTGATGAAATTTTGGGTTTGGCAATGGTTGCACTCCACCATCCGGGGACCATTGTCCCGTACCGGCACTTCCGGTAAACCTAGCATTTGGGCATTACTCATGCCGGGGGCAATCATAGGGTAACAGTTTTCATCTTTTTTGACCACCACATCCATCACCACAGGACCATTGTGGGCTAGCATTTCGGCGATCGCCGGGGCCAAATCTTCCCGCTTGCGCACAGTAATACCCTTGATGCCATAGGCTTCACAGAGGAGATTAATGTCTGGCATGCCCTGGGACATGTTAGAAGCAGAATAACGTTCTTCGTAGAAAGTTTGTTGCCACTGACGCACCATCCCCTGCCAACCGTTATTGAGAATAATAGTTTTAACCTGGATGTCGTACTGGGCTAGGGTTCCCAGTTCCTGAAGATTCATTTGGAAGCTGGCATCTCCACTGATGCAAATGACCGCTTCGTCCCCCACTCCCACTTTGGCTCCCATGGCGGCAGGTAAACCAAAGCCCATCGTACCCAAGCCAGCACTGGAAATCCATCGGCGGGGGCCATTGTTCAAAAACTGGGCCGCCCACATTTGGTGTTGTCCCACATCGGTGGTGTAGTAGGCATCGGGGGCCTGGCGACCAATTTCGTGTACTACCTCCTGGGGGGCAATAGTATCCTCATAGTGGGGCACCTGGAGGGGGTAATCGGTCCGCCAATGATCAATGCGATTTAACCATGCCTGGGTGGTATGGGGATGGGTGGGGTAATCCAATTCCCGGGCCCGCTGCAAAAGCTGTTCTAAAACATGGCGTACATCCCCCACAATGGGCACATCGGGAGCCCTGTTTTTTCCCACCTCCGCCGGGTCGATGTCAATGTGAATTACTTTGGCGCGGCTAGCAAATTCGTCTAGTTTGCCAGTTACCCGGTCGTCGAAACGGGCCCCCACCGCAATCAACAAATCACATTCGCTGACGGCAAAGTTGGCATAGGCGGTGCCATGCATACCCAACATACCCACCGAAAGGGGATGGTTTTCGTCAAAAGCCCCAATTCCCATCAGGGTGGTTGTTACCGGCAACTGGAACCTTTCCGCAAATTCCTGCACCTGGGCATGGGCATTGGCGGCGATCGCCCCTCCCCCTACGTAGAGCAAGGGATTTCTGGCCTGCTCCAACAATTGCAATGCCGCATTAATTTGTCGGGGATTACCTTTAACCGTGGGGCGATAACCCGGTAGATTAACGTCACCGGGGTCGAGGGGAATGTACTCACATTCTTCTAAGCCCACATCCTTGGGAATATCGATCAAAACCGGCCCGGGACGACCGGTGCTAGCAAGATGGAAAGCCTCAGTAACAATGCGAGCCATATCCGCCGCACTACGTACCACATAGGAGTGCTTAACGATCGGTAAGGTGATGCCAAAAATGTCAATTTCCTGGAAAGCATCGCTACCAATCATGGCACGGCCCACCTGTCCAGTAATCACCACCATGGGCACCGAGTCCAAATGGGCATTGGCAATGCCGGTCACCAAGTTAGTCGCCCCTGGTCCAGATGTACCGAAACAAACTCCCACTTTACCTGTGGCTCTGGCATACCCATCCGCCGCATGGGAAGCTCCTTGTTCATGGCGCACCAAAATATGCTCAATTTCCCCCGCCGCTTCAAAGCGGTACAGTTCATCATAGATGGGCAAAATTGCCCCGCCGGGATAGCCAAAAATGTGTTTGACCCCATGGCGTTTCAGGCTATCCATCAGGATATAAGCCCCGGTTTGCCGTTGGCTAGGAACAGTTTTCAGGAAATTTGTTTTGGGATTAGGAATTGATGCAACCACTGGACAAATCGCTTTAGGAAGCGTAGGCTAAGTCTTCTAATTTTAACTCAATCGGCGATGGGCTCCCTATGGCAAAAGAGGAAAAGTTAACAAACTTACATCATTTAGGTCAACTGAAGTAAATAAAGACTAGTATTTACTGGGACCTGGGTTTAGATAGATGAACATAGGATGACTACCGAACAAGATTAAGTTGACCTTCTTCAGGGAGGATTTCAATTTATTAACTAGCCCAAAAAACGATACCGCCATTAGGAAATATATCACCCCTACCGGAGGAACTTTGGCGGGTAGCCTGCACCGAATTTGTTTACTTAAGCATTAACTTTAGCTTCTGTTTTAGAACTTACCTCCGCCTCTTCGGCGATCGCCAATATTTCTCGCTCAAAAGCCACCTGGGCCCGGTTGGTTCTTCCCCCTAAATAAATTTCCCGTTGACCATCCCCATCAACGCTCAATAACCAGACCTGGGAATGGGAAACATAACTCATCATTACTCCCACCATCAACAAGCCAAAACCAAGATAAACAAAAGGAATACCGGGATCAGCTTTAATCTGTAAACCGGTGCTACCCACCAACTCTTTAATTGTTATATTCACTCCATTAATTTCCACCGTAGAACCAGCCCGCACTGCATCGGTCAAATTGCCCTCTTGGTCATAAATGATCATTGTACCTTGGAGGTCTTTAACTAATAGGGCGGCACCTTCGCTAAAGTCAGTTTTAGTGGGAATGTAGGCTCCCCACAACTGGCCACCATTGGCGGTTTGTAAAGGGGCCATGGGAAGTTGCAACACAGGACTATTGTTGAGTTGTACTTTTACCCCCGCAATGCCCCAGTTAGTTTGATAAAAAGTAACGCCTCGATGACGTAGGGGATGGTTAACGGAGATGGTTTGCCGGTCCAATTCTTCCCCTTGATTATTAACCACGGACAAATCAGAATAGAACTGATCAATGGCGCCATTTTCCGTGTAATTAATCCAGAATCGATTGACTTTAATGCCCCAATCCTTGGGAATTTGACTGTCGGCAAGGGGGCCTTTCTCGATAATATTACTTACCTGGAATGTTTCACCACTGGGAATCATATGTTGGGCAAAAAATCCCGTCAATGCTCCCCAAATTGCCCCCCCTAAAATGATTAGCATGGCGCCATGGACAATGATAGGACCGACTTTTCCCATCAGACCTTTACGGGCATAAACACTGTCACCTTCTTGGAAGATTTTGTAACCCCTATCCCGGAGTAAGCTCTCAATTTTATTTATATCTCCATCGGGTAACGAAAAACTTAAAGCTAGTTTTTTAAACTGCCTTGGTTGGTGATAAAACTGCCAACTGCGGGCTGCTTTTAAAGCAGGAAATTGACGATTAAAGGTACAGGCAGTCAAGCTAGAACCGAAAAGTATTAGGAGCCCCAAAAACCACCAAGTTCGATAGACCTGATTTAAACCTAGTTGTAAAATTACTTGCCAACTTAAGAATCCAAATAGAGCTGGATCTTCAGGATAATTCTGTTGGTAAAAACTTAAACTTTCCCCCTGCTCAATTACCGTACCACTGATACTAAAAACAGCAATTAATAGTAAAAGGGCGATCGCCAGACGGAGATCTGCCAGGGTTTTGAGGCACTGCCGACCTAACTGCTGAAAAAAGTTACTAGGGGAAGGATTGGCAATGGTCATGAAAGAGGTGACAGCGTTAAAGATAGCCCTATCATTGTGCCCCGATCGCCGGCCCCATGGCAATGGAATTTGGCCGATGATCAACAGTTGCTTCTAGACTCTAATCCTGTGGGAAATTCTACCCATTGACTAATCTGCGACCCCGGGGCAGCATGGCACTAGGGCCCCGGCAAGTTGTGGTTAAGTCAATATTGATGTGATTAATGGGCACCCAACCCGCCAGGAAATTAAGAAACAGAGTTTTCCCCCACCCACACAACCATCGTAAGGAAAAACCCATGGCTAATGATCAGGTACCGGCCAGTAAATGTCCTGTAATGCACGGAGCAAATACAACCGGGCAGAACGGCAATCTCAACTGGTGGCCCAATGCGCTGAATCTAGACATATTGCATCAGCATGACCGTAAAACAAATCCTATGGACGATGGGTTTAACTATGCCGAAGCGTTTCAACAACTGGATTTAGCTGCTGTTAAACAAGACCTACACCATTTGATGACCGATAGCCAAAGTTGGTGGCCCGCCGACTGGGGTCATTATGGTGGATTAATGATTCGTATGGCCTGGCACGCTGCTGGCACTTATCGCATTGCCGATGGTCGGGGTGGGGCCGCCACTGGCAACCAACGCTTCGCCCCCCTGAATAGCTGGCCAGATAACGTCAATTTAGACAAAGCCCGCCGCCTACTCTGGCCGATCAAAAAGAAATATGGCAATAAACTTTCCTGGGGAGATTTGATCATTTTGGCTGGCACCATGGCCTATGAGTCGATGGGGCTCAAGGTTTACGGTTTTGCCGGTGGTCGGGAAGACATTTGGCACCCGGAAAAGGACATTTACTGGGGAGCAGAAAAGGAATGGCTTGCTTCCAGTGACCATCGCTACGGCAGTGAAGACCGGGAAAGCTTAGAAAATCCCTTGGCCGCCGTACAAATGGGATTAATTTACGTTAACCCTGAGGGGGTGGATGGGCACCCGGATCCTTTATGCACAGCCCAGGACGTCCGCACTACCTTTGCCCGCATGGCCATGAATGACGAGGAAACCGTTGCCCTTACCGCTGGGGGGCACACCGTAGGGAAATGCCATGGCAACAGTAAAGCTGAGCTTATAGGGCCAGAACCAGAGGGAGCTGATGTGGTGGAGCAGGGCTTGGGTTGGCACAACCAAAACGGCAAAGGTGTGGGGCGGGAAACTATGTCCAGTGGCATTGAAGGGGCTTGGACCACCCACCCTACCCAGTGGGACAACGGTTATTTTTATATGTTGTTCAACCACGAATGGGAACTGAAGAAAAGTCCTGCCGGGGCTTGGCAATGGGAACCGGTCAATATTAAAGAGGAAGATAAACCCGTCGATGTGGAGGACCCGAATATTCGCCACAATCCCATCATGACCGATGCCGATATGGCCATGATTAAGGACCCCATCTACCGACAAATTTCCGAGCGTTTCTATCGGGAGCCGGATTATTTTGCGGAAGTATTTGCCAAGGCCTGGTTTAAACTAACTCACAGGGATCTAGGACCAAAGAGCCGTTACCTTGGCCCCGATGTGCCCCAGGAAGATTTAATTTGGCAAGACCCCATTCCCCCAGTGGATTACACCCTTTCTGAAGGGGAAATTAAGGAGCTTGAACAACAAATTTTAGCCTCCGGCCTCACCGTTTCCGAACTAGTCTGCACTGCCTGGGATAGTGCCCGCACCTTCCGTAGCTCCGACTATCGAGGGGGAGCCAATGGAGCCCGGATTCGTTTAGAACCCCAAAAGAATTGGCCCGGTAATGAACCAACTCGATTGGCAAAAGTCTTGGCGGTGCTGGAAAATATCCAAGCTAATTTTGCTAAGCCGGTCAGTCTAGCGGACTTAATTGTGCTAGGAGGGGGAGCGGCGATCGCCAAAGCGGCCCTTGATGGGGGGATCGAGGTTAATGTACCTTTTCTGCCCGGTCGAGGGGATGCCACCCAAGCCATGACCGATGCAGAATCCTTTACTCCGTTGGAACCGATCCACGATGGTTATCGTAACTGGCTAAAACAGGATTACGCTGTGTCCCCGGAGGAATTGCTGTTGGAGCGAACCCAATTAATGGGACTAACGGCACCGGAAATGACTGTTTTAATCGGTGGTATGCGGGTGTTGGGTACTAACCATGGCGGGACTAAGCATGGAGTCTTTACCGATCGGGTGGGAGTACTCAGTAACGACTTCTTTGTTAATTTGACTGATATGGCCTACCAATGGCGGCCAGCGGGCAACAATCTCTACGAAATTGGCGATCGCCAAACAGGGGAAGTGAAATGGACTGCCACCAAAGTAGACCTGGTGTTTGGTTCCAACTCCATCCTACGCTCCTACGCAGAAGTGTATGCCCAGGACGACAATCGGGAAAAATTTGTCCGTGATTTTGTGGCCGCCTGGACTAAAGTGATGAATGCCGACCGGTTTGATCTCCCTAGGGGCTAGTTGGCACAATAGAAGCATCACAAAATTCAGGCAACATTTCAGCAATCCATGGCAGACCAATTGATCCGCGCCACCGCCGCCGATGGGGGTATTCGCGCAGTGGGGGTAATTACCACCAACCTAACTGAGGAAGCCCGCCAACGCCATCGCCTTTCCTACGTTGCCACCGCGGCCCTCGGCCGCACCATGGCCGCCGGGTTACTGCTGGCTTCTAGCATGAAGCAGGAAAAATCCCGGGTAAATATCCGCATCCGTGGTAATGGCCCCCTCGGGGGTCTGTTGGTAGATGCCGGTTTAGACGGTACCGTGCGGGGGTACGTACAAAATCCTTCGGTGGAACTCGCTCCCAATGCCCAAGGGAAGTTGGACGTGGGGGGCGCAGTGGGCCAGGATGGCTTTCTCTATGTGGTGCGGGATGTGGGCTTTGGCTATCCCTACTCCAGCACAGTGGAGTTAGTTTCCGGGGAAATTGGTGAGGATGTCACCCATTATTTAGTCACCTCCGAACAGACTCCCTCCGCCCTGTTGTTGGGGGTCTTTGTGGGCAAAGATGGGGTAACTGCTGCCGGGGGGCTACTTTTACAGGTAATGCCCAAGGCTGCCCGGGACGAAGCATTGGTTGCCGCTTTGGAATCCCGATTGGGGCACTTGACCGGCTTCACGCCCCTTTTGCGTTCAGGCAAATCCCTCAAAGATATCTTTCAAGAATTATTGGGGGATTTTGGTCTGGCCATTCTGCCGGAAGTGCAACTTTTACGCTTTGATTGTCGCTGTTCCTTTCCCCGGGTTTTGGGAGCCCTAAAAATACTGGGACAAGATGAACTGGAAGATATGATCGAAAAAGACAATGGAGCCGAAGCCACCTGCGATTTTTGCGGTGAAGTCTACCAGGCCGATCGCCATCATCTGGCCCAGTTAATTGGGGAAATCCAACGGGAAAAAGCCGAAAAGCTTTAAATTCATCTACCCAGAAATGGCCAGCCAACCATGTAGTGGGGAAGGTGGAATACATTCAACGGTTGGCCTTTAGCCATTGGCGAAACTCCTTCAGGGCCGCCGTCTCCCCGATCGCCAAACTGCGTTCAATTACCAAGGGCACCTGTTCTAGAGATAAAAATGGAAAAGTGGGACTTTGGTCAACAGGTTCATACTGCCCCGACTCCGGTTGGAGCACAAATACTGCCAGGCGATCGCCGTCATAGCACCAAATCTCCGGTATGCCTAAATTGCTGTAGATTGGGAACTTGTTCAAGGAGCCACTGGTAATATCAATCTCTAATACCAAATCGGGGGGAGGATCCACCGTGAGGTCAATGTGTTGCTTGCCCCGCACCTGGGGTTCGTTTGCTATGTAATAGCAGGAATCTGGCTCCACTCCCTGTTTAGTTCGATCAATTCTTAACGTTAATGAACCAAATTTTTTAAGATTTAATCCCAATTCGTCGGTGATTGCTCGAATGAGGTCATCAATAAAGCGATTGTTGTTTTCGTGAACACCCAAAGGACTCATAATTTCTAGAATTCCACAGTCATAGGCAAATCTTTGACCTCGTTTTTCTCCTAATTCTTCTAGTAACTGATTGAACGTATTCCAACTAACTGGATTGAGCAAAATCAGATGCTCTGCTTTGGGTTTAGTTACACTTTCCTGTTTGCGAGTTTCTAGATTAACGGCCATTGCATCACCTCTCCCTGGAGATTCTATATCTTGCCCAAAAAGTTATCTTTCTACCTAGATCATACTTTGGGATACTCGGTCTCAACAATGCCAAAGATTTAATTCGCTGGCCAAAGATAAAGCAAAATAAATAAAATAATCCAAATTACATCGACAAAATGCCAAAACAAGGCGATCGCCGTCACCCCTTCATGGCCCCGATCAAAATTGTGGGGCTGGAGGGAGCGCCAATACATATAAAGCAAAAGACAGACCCCAGTGAAAACGTGCAATCCGTGAAAACCAGTTAGTAAAAAGAAAGTTCCCCCTGCGGATCCCGCATCCAGGCCAAAGGGCATACCGGCCCACTCCGCCGCCTGGCCAAACAAGAAAACAATGCCGAGACTGATGGTGGCTAACCACAGTAGGCGAAATAATTTCATTTCTCCTCGGTGCAGGGCTTTTTCGGCCAAAATAATGGCCCCGCTACTGGTAACTAGCACCATGGTATTAATGGCTCCTCTTGTCACATCCAAACCGTCTACCCCAGGGGGAAACCAGGGTTTATTAGTCAGCCGCAGAATGGTGTAGGTAACAAAAAAGCTGATAAACACCACACTTTCCGACATCAAAAAGACAGGAAAACCAAAGCCTAAATTATCCGGTTCCTGTTCTTCCGTCGGCTCAACATGGGGGAGATGATTACCTGATTCCATAAAATTTCCTCGTGTGCTTGCTCGGTTAGCGGGTTCAACGGCGGAAAAAGCCCATACTATGTGGTTACTTCGGTGGTCAAATCCACCGGGCGATCATAGCCATAGGGTTCCACTGTAATGGTAGGAATAACTTCAAAATTTTCCTCCGGTGGCGGTGAAGGTGTGGTCCACTCCAAGCCCAAAGAATTCCAGGGATTATTACCCACCCGACGGCCTTGGAAAGCCGAGGCCACCATATTGGCAATGAACGGTAAAGTAGACATGCCCAGCAGGAACGCCCCCAAACTGGCCACCACATTCCAGGCCGTGTATTCCGGGTCGTAGGAAGAAATGCGCCGCAACATGCCCTGTAGCCCAATGGGATGCATGGGGAAAAAGTTTAAATTAGCGCCAATAAAAGTCAACGCAAAATGGAGTTTGCCCCAGGCTTCGTTATACATGCGCCCAGTCATTTTCGGAAACCAGAAATAAATTGCCCCGTAAATGGCCATGGTCACGGTGCCAAAGACCACGTAATGGAAATGCCCCACCACAAAATAGGTGTTATTGACGTGCAAATCGAAGGGGGCAGAAGCTAACATAATGCCCGTGATGCCGGCAAATAGAAACATTAAAATTCCCCCCAGGCAAAACAACATGGGGGTTTTCAGTCGCAAACTACCCCGCCACACCGTTGCTGTCCAGGCTAAAACTTTGATGCCCGTAGGCACAGCGATGAGCATGGTGCTAGCCATGAAAAACATTCGCATCCAGTTGGGGGTAGCACTGGTAAACATATGGTGTACCCAGACGAAGGTGCCTTGGATAGCAATGAGAAAAGAAGAAATAGCGACAGTTTTGTAGCCAAAAAGCGGTTTACGGGCAAAAACCGGCAATATTTCCGAAAATACGCCAAAGGCAGGCAAAGCCATGACGTAGACGGCCGGGTGGGAATAGAACCAAAATAAATGTTGGTAAATAATTGGGTTGCCCTGATTAAAGGGGTCAAAAAAGGTGGTGCCAAAGGAAAGGTCAAACAGCAACATCACCGCCCCGCCGGTCAACGCTGGCAGACAAAAGAGTTGCAAAATTTGGGCGCTTAAAATTGTCCAGACGTAAACGGGCATTTTTAACAGGGTTAGCCCCGGTGCCCGCAATTTCCAAACGGTGGTGACAAAGTTAACCCCCCCCATAATGGAAGAAATGCCGGAAGTGGCCACTGCCAAAAGCCAAAGAAATTCGCCATTGATGAAATTACCCGACGGATTTTGAATGCTTACTGGAGGATAGGACCACCAGCCCGCCTGGGCCGTCCCTGTGGGTAGAAAAAAGCTACCAATCAATAACACTCCCACCACTGGCATTAGCCAAAAGGCGATCGCATTCAATACCGGAAAGGCTACGTCCCTGGCACCAATCATCAGGGGAATTAAGTAATTGGCTAACCCCACATTGGCTGGAAAAATCCAGAGGAAAATCATGATGGTGCCGTGGAGGGTAAATAGACCGTTGTAGAGGCTACGGTCCACCACGTCCAATTGGGGGGTGAGTAATTCTGCCCGGATAATCATGGCCAATAATCCCGCCACTAAGAAGAAGCAGAAGGACATCAGTAAATATTGAATGCCAATGACTTTGTGATCGGTGCTGAATTTGAGATAGTCGTGCCAGGGGCGTTGAAAGGGAACCGATGCGGTGGGCTGGTTAGTCATGCGCTCTGAGCGGGAAAGGGCAGTGCTTGTTTATTTTTAACAGAAAGCCATGCCGTGGGCCCCATTGTTCCTAAATTTGTTCTGGATCAATGTCTAGTCTCCTAAATTTATTCTCCAGGCGATCGCCATTGGTTTATTCAACATACTTGTCCCGATCGCCGTTGGTTTGTTGTAAAAGACGATGGAGTTCAGGCCATTGTTGGTTACTAATTAGGGTAATTAGCTGATCCAGGTGCTGACGATAGTCTTGCAAACTTTTTAGCAAAGCCCGTTGGTTATAGGTGGCCATCATGGTGCCCAACTCCGGGTTGCCGCCTCCCACCCGACTGGTATCCCGAAAACCCGAACTGGCCAAATTTTGGGCTAGTTTGAGAATATCCCCATCTTTTTCACCGGCACAGGCTTGGATTAAAGCAGCACTCACCATTACAGGTAAATGGGAAATCCAGGCTACTGCTTGGTCATGGTCTGCGGGAGTGCAGAGGTAAATTTTTACCCCCAGGGGTTCCAACACTGAACGTAAACAAGCCAATTGCTCTGGGTCAGTATATTCGGTGGGAGTGAGCACATAGGGAGCGTTGACAAATAAATTTTCTTCCGCCCCGTCGATGCCCTGGGCCGCTGTGCCGGCCATGGGGTGACCACCAATGAACCCAGACCAAAGTTGACTGGCCGGCTCGGCGATCGCCGTTTTTACAGAGGCCACATCAGTGACAATGGCTGTGGGCGATAGATGGGGAATAAGCTTCTCTAGGGTAGGCAAAATTAATTGTATAGGAGTACAAAGAAAAATTATTTTTGCTGTTTGGAGAAGAGATAAATCTTGACCCGCTTCATCCACCAATTGTCTTTCCACTGCTTTTTCACAGGTGCTTTGTTGCCGAGAAACCCCAATCAAATAATGGCCCCGACGACGCAAGTCTCCCGCCAAGGAAGCCCCAATTAAACCCAAACCAACAACACCAATTTTCATTTAATTTCAAGTCATCTTCATTGATTTTTATCAAATTCCATTGAGAAGTTCAAATGGTTAAGAAAATCACCGAATTGATTCAATTTTTGCAAGGATCATCTATGGGGGGATGCAGTCCCGTTTTCAACCAAAATCGTCGTGTTTCCTGGATAGAATCTTCCTCTGGATAACGGGTATCATTTAAATCAAGTCGGATACACGTCGCACGACCGGTTGTCGTGGTTCCTTGTATTATTATCCCTCTATTTGTCCAAATGAAATGTTCTGCCCAATTCTGTTGGCGGGGGTTAAAAATGGCAACAATAGTCTTAGTTTGTGGATCTATACTGGCGACAAAGTTGTAGCGCCTCTCGTTACAACGACGACAAGCAAGGGCAAGGTTATTAAATGCGTCAGAACCACCTAAAGATTTCGGAATTACATGATCAATGGTGAATCTGTTTGCACTCAATCGTTCTGGGGAATGACAATATTCACAGATATATCTTGCCCGTTGCCGAATAGCTTGTTTGAGATCTTCACTGATTGGCATCTTGGGCTGCTAGCATTGCGTTAATGTGTGTAAAAATACGGTCTAATTCACCAATAGCATCCAATTCAGCAATTTCTTCGATGGTAATTTTGTCGGATTTTTTCTTTTGTAAAAGATCTTCCATTCGTAATTGTAAGGATTCATTAAACTTGAATAAATTCCAGCTACCGACCTTTTCTAGATGAATTTCATGAACTAGAGAAGATGGTTTGCTAAAAGTTGTAACCATTTAAAACCTCACGAGCATTTGTTTGGCAAATTATTATTGTTTTAATTAGCCAAATTATAACGTTTCCAATATCAAACAAGGCTAAATCAGACATGACTGTTTCTTTAATTTCTAGAGGTGAACTCTGCCAAAAACTCTAATAGTGCCAGGGGAGCCACAGGGTTTCCTTCTTCATTCAAAGGCGGACTATAGCAGGCAAAAATGGTCGGTGACGGGGCCGGCAAACAAGCCAAAATTAGGCCACTGACCCCCGATTTGCAAATAAAGCCGGTGCGCCGAAAAAACGCTTCTGACATTTCATACAGTCCTGCTTTGGCCATGGTGGCTTTGACCCTGGCAGTGGTGTCCGGTTGTAACGGCGGCTGGGGACATTGCAACATTAGGCCTAGCTTGAATAAATCCTTGAGGCAACCACTCAAACAACAAAGTTGGTTATAGGTTTCTAGAGCCAGGGTCGCATCTTCCACATAACCTTTTGCTGCCAACAAATGGGCGATCGCCAGATTGCGGGGATTGGGTAGGGAATGGACTGAAGCCAATAGTTCCTGATCAAGCCAGAGTTGACATTGGGCGGTGTGGTTTAACCAAGTGAGAAAATTTTCACACCGTTGCTCTATCGTTGCCCCCGGAATATGACCCGCTAGGCAGATGGCGCCACTGTTGACCATGGTGTTGCGGGGATAACCCCCATCCTGCTCCAATTGCTCCACGGAATTAAAAGGTAAATGGGAAGGGCGATCGCCAACTTTTTGCTCGGCCCACTGCCAACCCCGGTGATGGAGTATGTAAAGCCACAGAAAGGGTTTGACCACACTCATCAAACTAAACGTTAAGTCTGTATCTCCTGCTTCGTAAATAATGCCGTTTTGGTCGCCAATGTCTAGGGCAAAATTACCTGGATCGACCAAGCTCAACTGAGGAATGTATTGGGGTAACTTACCGTTGAGGGCCTGAAGACGGGCAGCTTCTACCCATGTTTGCCATTGTTTGGTTGTAATGGCTCTGTAATTGGCGATCGCCATGGCATTAGGTTTAGGTATAGATTGATGATGTACGACTTTGGGATCTGAGTTTACGCCAATCCCCATCGTTATTCACCCTTTGTGATTCGTTGCGTCCTCCATGACCGTTTCTCCCTTTGATTTCAGTCACTATTTCACCTACCAGGAAATAGACCAGTTTTTACAACAACTACAAACTAGCTATGGTTCCCTGCTAACGGTGCAAACCATTGGCCAAAGCTATGCCGGCCGGGACATTTGGGTGGCGATCGCCACCAATCAAGCTACGGGGGATTATCGCAATAAACCTGGTTACTGGATCGATGCCAACACCCACGCTGGGGAAGTAACAGGATCGGCCGTGGCCTTGTATTGCCTGCATCAACTGATGACCAAGTATGGGGAAGATGCCCAAATTACCCATTTACTCGACCACTACACCGTTTACGTCCTGCCCCGGCTAGCCATGGATGGAGCGGAGAAATATTTAACCACCCCCTACCTATTGCGCTCCAGTGTGCGACCCTATCCCTACCCCGAAGAAAGAGATGGTCTTTACCCTGAGGATGTCAACGGTGACGGTTTAATTTTACAAATGCGCCTTCTCGATCCCTGCGGTGCCTGGAAAATTTCTGATCAAGATCCCAGGGTAATGATCGGGCGATCGCCAGAGGAATTTGGTGGTGAATATTACACTTTGTTGCCAGAGGGTCTGGTCCGTAACTATGACGGCTACGAATTTGACCTCGCCCCCACCCAGGAAGGACTAGATTTTAACCGCAACTATCCCCACCAATGGGCCCCAGAAGGACAACAACAGGGTGCCGGAGATTTCCCCTTTTCTGAACCGGAAACCAGAGCAGAGGCAGAATTTTGGCAACAGCATCGCAATATTAACGGTTTTATTAGCTACCACACCTATTCAGCGGTGATTCTGCGCCCCTACGCTTCCCAAGCAGATGAAAATTTACCCGTAGAAGACCTAGAGGTGTACAAAATTCTTGGGCAAAAAGGCAAAGAATTGACTGGTTACAATTGCATTTCCGCTTACCACGATTTTCGCTACCATCCCAAGGAAGTCATCTACGGGGTGATGGATGATTATGCCTATGACCACTACGGTTGGTTTGGTTTTACAGTGGAACTTTGGGACGCTCCCACTGCGGCCGGCATTGAAAAAGAAGATTTAATTGAATGGTTCCGTTGGCATCCCCCAGAAGACGATTACAAACTGATGCAATGGAATGACCAAGCGTTGAGCGGCGAGGGTTTTGTCCATTGGCAACCCTTTGACCATCCCCAACTAGGCAAGGTGGAAATTGGCGGTTGGAGTTTTAAAACCATGTGGCAAAATGCTCCAGCTCAGTTTTTACCCGAACTCTGTGAGCAACAGTTTCGCTTTGCCATTACCCATGCCCTCATGGCTCCCCGTTTGGCAGTGGCTAAAGCCGAAATTACTGCCCAAGGAGAAAATATTTACCAAATCACAGTGCAATGGGAAAATCAGGGTTTCTTGCCCACCTACACCAGTCAAAAAGCCCTAGAAAGGAAGGCGGTGCGCCCCATTCAAGTTACTTTGAAAAAAACAGATAGCGTCACTTTAATCACCGGCAAAATTCACCAGGAATTACCTCACTTGGAAGGGCGTTCCAACAAAGCGAAATCTTCCTTAGCCAATGGCATTGATTATCGCCGTCACTTGATTTGGGTAATTAGGGGTAACCCCGGAGAAAAGTTAACCATTACTGCCCAGGCTGAGCGGGCTGGCACGGTTAAAGTAGAATTGACTTTACCCTAGATCTTGTTTGGAAAGCTGTGTTTTGGAGTTGAAATTCCCTCTGCCCTCATTCACAAGGGGAAAATAATTGAAAAATCACTCTTTTTAAGAGAGGTTTAGGGAGATAAATCGTTTGATTTTGAGTTTTCCAACAAACTCCTAGAACGTGAGCAATAGCACATTTTTTAACTAACTTAATAAACAAAAAAAAGAAATGGGCATGACTATAATTTTGATATTGGTAGCGTTAGTAGTGATATTTCTACTAGTAATTTTCCTTCAGACAGGAACACCCACTGCTCCTCGAGATATTACCTATACCAAGGAAATTATTCAGCAATTATCTGCCAGTGAAAAAGAACAAATCATGGTACTGCTAAGGCAAGGCAAGAAAATTGAAGCGATCAAAGTCTGCCGTTCCCTAACTGGTTGTGGGCTAAAAGAAGCTAAAGACACAGTAAAAAAGCTGCTGGAAACTTTCTGATTCTCATCAAATACCCATCACTCTAGGCTTATCTACTTAACCTAGCAGAACCGTTAAAGGAAATTGTTTTGATTATGCTTTTATCAACGAGGAAACAATGGCTACTCACTCTAATTTCTTTACTGGCGATCGCCGTTAATGGCTGTGATCGAACATCTCCTCGGGAAGTAGTGGTCTACGTCTCCGTTGATCGCATTTATGCGGAACCAATTTTAGAAAAGTTTTCTCAGGCAACTGGCATCAAGGTATTGCCGGTTTATGACGTGGAAGCAACTAAAACCACAGGGCTGGCCAATCGTCTGTTACTGGAAAAAAATCGTCCCCAGGCGGATGTCTTTTGGAGTGGGGAGTTTGTGCAAACCCTAATGCTTAAACAACAAAATGTACTTGTGCCCTATACCTCCGCCAGTGGTGAACAGTTGCCAGCCCAATATCGAGATCCCCAAGGTTATTGGTACGGAGTTGGGGGACGAGCGAGGATTTTACTGGCTAACACCGAAAAGCTAGCGGAAAATCAATATCCCCAATCATTAACCGATCTGGTGTCCCTGGCCACTGGAGGCCAACCTGTGGGCATTGCTTATCCCATTTTTGGTACCTCCGCAACCCATGCCGCGGCTCTCTATGCCCATTGGGGAAATGCCCAGGCCGAGCAATTTTATCGTTCTCTCCAGGAAAAGGGAGTGGGGGTGGTGGACGGTAATTCGGTGGTTAGGGATTTGGTTGTTAACGGTCAATTGGCGATCGGGCTGACGGATACCGATGATGCTTGTAGCGCAGTGGCCAAGGGAGAACCAGTGGAGATAATTTTCCCCGATCAAGGGCCAGGACAAATGGGAGCCTTTGTGTTGACTGGCTCTGTGGCATTAATTGCCAACGCTCCCCACCCGGAAGCGGGCCAAGCTCTGGTGGATTTTTTAATCGCTCCCAGTACGGAAGCTGAATTAATTCAACTTGGGGGGAGTCAGTTACCCCTCCATTCCAGTTCTCCAGTTTCCACCTGCCTGGAAAATTTCGTGGTCAAACCGATGGCAGTCAATCCTACCCAGGTATTTGAACAGTTGGAGACTTCTAAGCGTGATTTACAAACTATTTTTGTGCGCTGATGCGATCGCCAACTAGCTTTGGGGGGTACTGGGAAAAATTGGGGTTGGTGGTTTCGGCCCTGGTTATTTTTAGCCCACTGTTGGCCCTGGTCATTGGGGCTTTCATGGGCATAATGGCAGGTCACCTGGATTGGTTGGCGCTAGCATTACCCTGGGGGCGACGGGGACATCTGCTTTGGCAAAGCGTTAAATTGGCCGCAGTCGTGGCGATCGCCGGCACCGTAGTGGGGGCTATGATTGCTTGTTTAGGTTGGCAATACCAGGCCGTCAGACGTTGGCGCTGGTGTCTATTGCCCTTATTATTCATACCGCCCTATATCCATGCCTTGGCCTGGTCTAAGTTAGGGACAGTATTGGGAAAAACTCTAACCCTGGTGGGTATTAATGGGGATATTCTGCCCCCTTGGTGGGGGGGTGCTGGCATTGAATTAATGGCTTGGTTACCTCTGGCGGTGGGTCTGACCCTGATTGGTTTTCTAGCTGTCCCCTTAGACACCATAGAAGCCGCTCGGTTACTAGCCCAGGATGAACAGGTTTTGCAGAAAGTGGTGCTGCCCTTAGCCATGCCTAGTTTTTGGGCCAGTGGTGCATTGCTATTTTTATTGAGCCTCACTGACTACAGCATCCCCTCCCTGTTTGGCGTCAGTTCCTACGCCCTGGAAATTTTTGCTGAATACAGCGCCAGCAACGAACCAATACGGGCTTTTTTCCTTGCCATTCCCCTGCTCCTAATATCTGCCCTAGGAATTATTTCTCTCCAAACTCCCCTACAACAAACTCTACAAAAACGCATCCAATGCCCAGCTTGGCAAATTCCCTGGCAATGGCCCCGGTGGTTACTGGCCTTCCAGGCGATCGCCATGGGTTTAGGCCTGTTCCAGATCATTGTCCCCGTCGGCAGTTTGGCGTTGATCAATTTCCAAGAGGGAGGATATCCCCTCAGCATCCTGGAGTCAGCCTTACCAGAAGCGGGGGTCACCCTCGGATTAGCCAGTTCAACAGCCATTCTTTCCCTGCCTTTGGCCCTGGTCATCAATGTCTCATTACAAAGGGAAAGTCCTTGGCAATGGTTTGTGTGGACACTACTCATTGGTGCCCTAGTTTTACCTGCGCCCCTGGTGGGGGTAGGCTTAATTGCCCTGGGGTATGCCCCTTGGGGTAATCCTTTTTACGGCGGCCTGGCCATGCCTATCCTTGCCCACCTAGCCCGCTTTACCCCCATGGCCGCCCTGATACTTTTTGCCCAACAACGACAATTAGACCCTGGCCTCTGGGACAGTACTTTTTTAGTGCCCGGGCCCCGTTGGCGTATTTGGCTTTATCTGCGTTTTCCCCTTTTACTTCCTGGTCTGTTGGCTGCTGCTGGGGTCGTCTTTGCCTTCAGTGCGGGGGAGTTGGGAGCAACATTGATTGTTATTCCTCCCGGCTATTCCACCTTGACCCTGCGGATTTATAACTATCTACACTACGGTGCTTCCGGGGAAGTGGCCCTTCTTTGTTTGTTCATGGTGGGGGGAGCGGCCATTGTCGGGGGATTCCTATCCATCGTTCTGCTGATGGGTTCATCTTTGCTGAGCCGGGGGAAAAAGTATGATCAGAGTTGAACAGGTGAGCAAAACCTATGGTTCCGTGGCGGTGTTACGGCAACTATGTCTAACTATTCCTCCAGGGGGAAAAACTGCCATTCTTGGCCGTTCCGGTAGCGGTAAAACCACCCTCCTGCGACTGATTGCTGGTCTCGATCGCCTGGATGGAGGAGAAATTTACCTTGGCGATCGCCAGGTTAGTTGTCCCCAGCATTATCTACCGCCCCACCAAAGGGGTATTGGTTTTGTTTTTCAATCTCCGGCTCTCTGGCCCCATCTCACTGTCCAGCAAAACATCGCTTTTGGCCTCGCCCACCTTAGCAAAACAGAGCAACAAGAACGCATTGAGCCATTGTTAGCACGATTAGCTATTGCCCCCCTGATAGATCGCTATCCCCACCAACTATCGGGAGGAGAAGCTAAACGGGTAGCCTTTGCCCGTACCCTAGCTCCCCGGCCGCCTTTTTTACTGTTGGATGAACCCCTTTCCAACCTTGATCAAGGTTTAAAAGAAGAGCTACTAACCTATCTTCAGGATTACTTAGACTTCACCCAGGCTTGTACCCTCTACGTCACCCATGATTTAGCTGAAGCCCAATTTCTAACCTCGGATATTCAGCTTCTCCGGGACGGTCAATTAGTCCCCCATTCCAATCCCTGAGCCCAGGAGGCTTTGTGAAAATGAAACCATGGCGTTTTCTGTTGCTATTGGGCATTTTTGTGATCCTCTCTGTGGAGTTATTGGGTTTAATGCGGCGCAATTTCCAATCCAAAAGACGCCCTGGTTGGCAAATAATTCGTCCCCCCCACGAAGTGTCAGCTCTGGTTTTACAGAATCAAATACTTTGGTCTGGGGGAAAAGATGGCGTGGTGGGTATTGATATCCAAAAGCGAGAAATTGTTAAAACCATCACCTGCGATCCCCCGGTTAATTTTGTCCAGGCTTTAGTTCTTGATCGACAAAACTGGCTCTGGATTGCCCATAACAAAGGACTGAGCTATTACGACGGTCAACGTTGCCAAGCTTATCAATCGGATGATTCCCGCTTCCGTGAACCCATCAATACCCTCTATCTCGATCGCCAGGGGCAGTTGTGGATTGGCACTTGGCAGGGGGCGGCGGTGAAAGAAAAAGCGGGATGGCGTTGGTTAGGAATGGCTGATGGTTTACCAGATTTAATGATTAATCTCATTGCCCAAGACTCTCAGGGGGGGATGTGGTTCGGTTCCTCTGTGGCTCCCCGGGGTGGCCTCAATTATTGTCTTAAGAAAACCTGTCAAAAATTCTCTACCAGCAATGGACTGCCCCATAATAATATTACGAGCCTCTGGATCAAGGACAGCAATAAGGTTTGGGTCGGAACTGGTTTCTTTGACCGAGGCGGAGCGGCCCAACTGGAAGCCAATAACTCTGGCTGGGTAGTCCGAAAAACCTTAACAGCGGCAAACGGATTGGCCGGGGCCAAAGTACGCTCCATTTACCAAGACCGCCAAGGGGTGCTTTGGCTCGGCTCAGAAAATGACGGCCTAGCTCGTTTAGCAGGAGAAAACTGGTTAACCCTGACGGAAGCAGATGGGTTAGCCAACCAAGAGGTAAAAGTCATGCTGGAAGATCAGGCGGGCAACTTTTGGATTGGTACCAAGGACGGCGTTAACTATATTCCTGCTGAACAACTGCTGAAATTAGGAGACAAGTAACCATGGACTTTGTCGAAGCCGAGCAAATGTATTATGATTGGTGTCAGCAGTTGCATGAGCGTCATATTTCAGCAACAGAATTTACTGCTTGGTTAGACCGTCTTCGGGTGCAGGATGCCCAGGGGAACTGGTGGCACATTGAACATCCCGGTGGTATGTGGCTCTGTTGGAATGGCCAAGCTTGGGAACGCAAGAATCCACCTAAAGAAGCAACCGATTCACCGCCAGGAACAGCATTAACCCAACAAATGAAAGAACCCCAAAACTTGGGACAACTCCTCGGCTGGCTCGCCGGTTCGGTACTCAAAGGAATTCCCAAGCAAATAGTTTTAGGAATTTTTCTCATTGTTATTGTTTGGCTGCTTCATCTTTTTCTACTCGTTGTCGTCAATGACGGGTTTAATCTCACTGGTACCAATCCCTGGTTCGATTCCGTTTTAGTATTAGGCGGTGAGGTGATTGCAGGTAGTTTATTCTGGATTTTCACGGGAATACTATTGTCCCAATTAATACACGGTACCCTGGGGCAATATCTTAAAGCGATCACGTCTTTCCCTGCTACAGTCGTCAGTTTTTGCCAACAGAGTAGCCAGTTCAAAGCTCCTATTCTATGGTTGGGCTTTTCCGGGGCGTTGGTATTTGCTTTGTTGTTTGGCAATCTTCTGGTCAGTCTCCAGATTCTGTTATTTACCCTAGTGGCACTCCAGGAATCCACTCACTTTCTCCGCTTAGTGCTCAAACTTAGTTGGCAAGATGCCCAAAAACTGATCCGCAAGGGTAAATCTCTCCACCCTCTGACCTCTGACCAGTGCCAACAACTTCTCTCTGGTATGGCTGTGGGTTTTGGCCTAGCGGCTCTCCTTCTCTGGCTGGCTCCCTCCCTACTGCGACTATTCTTCATCGCGGCGATCGCCGTTACGTTGTGGCAATTCTTTAGCGGAAAGCGGTCAACAACTTCTGCTCTCTCCCTATTTATTATCTTCACTGCGGGGAGTTTGACATTAGGGCAAATGGAACCGGTCTGGGCCGATGACGGCGGTTGGGCTGAATGTGGTCAGAGCCTGCAAACTTGGATTCAATGTGGAGGAACTGACCAAGCTATTTTAAATAGTGGTTTAGCTGGTTTGGCAATTTGGCTCGGATGGATTTTAGGGGGTTTACAAATTCCCTCAGCTTCCATGGCAAGCTCTGGTGTTATTTCCACCACTCCTGGTGCAACAACGTTTCCCCAAGACATTGAATATACCTATCCCGATGGACGGCACACCACCCTTGTCTATGATCCCGAAAAGGGAGGCTACATCAACATCCTCACCGGAGGATTAATTGACCCAAATGAAATCAATGCTTGGCATCAAAATAATCTGAGCACCCATCAGCAAACTGAAGATTGGCGTCGCCGCAACGAATACCTAGAAACAACGGGCCAAGATGCTCAAAGTCAAGCATTGCAGGCGATTAAAGCTGACTATGAAGAACGACAACACCTACTCAATAGAATCAGCCAGATGGAAAAGGATATATTCGAAGGAAAAATGGGATTAGGAGATTTGATGAATCCTGGACAACCAGGAGACGTTATGGCACAACTATCTCGATTAGGAGAGCAAATTGCCTCTGGTGATCCAATTGATAGGCAAAAATTACAGGCTTTGGGAAAACTTTATTCAGATAAAATTTCTGGTCGAATACTCACTGCCAATCAAATACCACAACCTGATATTTGGTTTGACTCTACAGTTGATGCGGCGATGGAAACAACAAAACAGCTTGCCACTGTTAGGGGAGAAGACGGACAATTTTCTTGGTTAAGACTGGCCGGTAGAATTGGCGCTGCTTACTTAACAGGTGGAGCTTCAGAAGCTATTTTGATTCCAACTCAGGCAATTATTAGCTCCAAAGAATATGTGGCTCAAGGAGGAGACAGCATCATAGAAGGAAGTCGTAGAGCAATGGAAACCGCCGCCACATCATTGTATATGGGGGAAATTTTGAATCGAACCATAAGAGCTATAAAACCAATTATTTCTGGTAAGCTGGCTCATCCTCCTCAACAAGCTCCCACTAAACCAACAATCACGCCCCAGCGAACTCCGGCTAAATCAATAATCACGCCCAAGCAAACCCCTACTAAAACAGCAACTACGCCCCAGCGAACTCCAGCTAAATCAACGCCTCCCCCTCAGCAAACCCCTACTAAAACAGCAACCACGCCCCAGCAAACTCCAGCTAAATCAACGCCTCCCCCTCAGCAAACCCCTACTAAAACAGCAACTACGCCCCAGCAAACTAACTCAACTATTCCGAAATATCAAATTCGGCAGAATGTAGTCAATAAAATTCTCAATGAAACAGAAAATTTGAGTCCTGAGCAACGTTTAGAGATTGCTAGCAATTTAAAAAAAGCAAACAAAATAACTGAGGCTGAATACAATGCAATCAAGAACAAAGTTAAACCACAGTTAGAAGGCAGACCAGTTGAAGGTCAAGGTGGTCATGATGATGTTGCTATGACTTCAATGGAGGAGCTTAGTCGTAAAGAGCAAATAAATGTTTGTAAGTACCGACCCAATGGTAACCATGCTGAAATTAACTTTAATGAGGCAGGAGCTTGGGACAAAATTGGCAAAAAAGAAACTTTGTTCACCTACCCTAAAAATAAATCTCCAAATGATATTGTTGCGCAAGATATTGTTATTTATTCGGCAGGAGATAAAATCTTAAAACCAGAACAAATTGCAGCAATGAAAAATAGAATACTTGTTGATCTTCAAGCTGGGCGATTGACTTGAGCTCTTTGTTGTTTTTACGGATTTAACCTATTTATTGGGAGCTATAAATTATGATTGATTTTATTAAAAAAAAAGAATCATTACTTATACCAAGAAAATCTATAAATCTTTTAATATCACATTTTCGTCTACCTTTAAGTATCCTTGGCAAGGTATTTGTAGAGACTGAAGAAAATATAAATCAAGACGACACAAGTGTTGATCAGTGGATCAATTCTTCATCCCCATTAGATCAAGAAATCATCAACTGGATTTCTTTTCTTGCCAATCCATTGTTATTAGCTGATATTCGCATTTATTACCATCAGATAAGTCAACTGCGGACTTGGGCATTGACAGGAAAAATTGAGGATGATGCCCCTTGGTTATTTATTGCCCCAGTCAATGACGGCCAAGATTACAAAATTCAACCCGTTGAGGGGCGTGATGTTCTCGTTAACTCACTCTTCGCTTATATTGAGCCTGGATCACCCATATGGGAGACGGATGTTTCGTTTCAGTGTACTCTCACTGAGTTTTCTGTATTGGTTGCTTTAGTTGATATATATAGTCGTATTCAGTACGCTTCATTGATCCTGCATCAACCAGTTCCCTTGTCAATTTCAATTGAGGATTTACTGCAGGCTTATGACAACGTAACAGAGTATGAAGATCAGCGCTATTTATTTTGGTCAATTATTCATTTCCTTCCTCAAGAACTACAAACAATTGACCAAAGCACTTTTTTAAATACAATCAAAAGATTGACTCAACGTCAATTAATTGAAAGTGATGGCGACAAAATAGCTTGGACAGAAAGTGGGCTATTTCTCATTTCATCTTTACATCGACGTCTTTGTATACTGGCCATCGATCTTCTTGGGTATAATGAAACAAATCTACTTGGTAGGCAAGGGGCTTTGTTAATTCGTGCCGAAAACTCATTATGGTTTTTTGATATTGATCCTTCTCCCAATGGTTTAGTCTCTGTAGTCAGTATTAGCCTTGATAAAGCCTATGAGCTTTTAGATGAGATTTTTACTCCTGTAGGAAAACCACAAATAGATTCTTATTCTCAATCATTAGGAACACAGACTACATCTTCATCTCTCGAGCCTTTGCCTGGAGCCTCAACCCCCAACTATTGCCAAGCTTGTCATCAATCTTTACAGGAAGGAGATAAATTCTGTACCCATTGCGGTACGTCCGTTGCGGTAATGGAACCGCCAAAACCCCAAATCTGTCCCCAATGTGGCCATACTCCTACCGCCGGAGCGAAGTTCTGTGGCAATTGTGGCTTTGTTTTGGGGGTCAAATCCTAATCTTCCCCGGAGATGAATTGCTGCAATTGCGGTAAAACTGCTTTAACGGTTGCTAACATACGATGGGGGACTAAAATGTTGCCGTCAAAACTAGCTGTGATGCTACCCCGGGGGGCGAAGGTTTCGATACGCAACCAGGTCAGAGCACCTTCATCTAGGGTAATCCCTTCAAGGCGATCGCCAATGGTATCAGCTCGAAAATATTGACGGTTATAATAAATTTCCCCTGGAGCTAGCACCACCCAAACAGGCAAATCGGTTCGATACAATTCCCGGTTGGTAGATTGGTTCAAACCAGTGGCTATGGGAACCAATATTTTGCCAAAAATGTATCCGGCCATGGCACCGATCGCCGCCCCTGGCACGGCCCCCACAAAGCCTTCCACAGAACCAAGGACAGTACCGAGCAAAGTTCCCACCCCAGCAAAAAAGGGGACTGCACAGCCGGCCATTTCTTGCATATCCTCGGCGGATTCACTGAATTGAGCCTGTCGAAGCTGTTGCCATTCATCGGGGCTATAACGCCAAAGGATCAATGGCCGCTCACTAAGGATAAATTCCCTCGCCTGGGATACATTGCCCCAAAGCTGTCCAAGAAAAATTAGCAATGTGAATAAAAATAGCAGAAAAACCAGTAGGGCCGCATAGGGCCAATCGTTGGCATCAATGGCCATGCCGAAGATAAAAAGTCCCAGGGGCAGAACCGTCAGCAATCCAAGCACAGGAATTGCGCCCCAAAAAGGATGATTGGTCAAACTGGGTAAATCTTGCCCATTGCCAGAGAAGACCATTTGCTCTGGGGCTGGGGCTTGCACTGTTTGAGCCTGAAAAAGATCCATCGATGGCAAGGATGAATTAAACCGAGTACCGCAAAAGGAACAATAGCGATTTGCGGCATCATTTTCTTGTCCGCAAACGGGACAGATTGGTGACATATTTTTGGGCATGCTCTCTCTCCTTACTTTCGGCTCCTAACCCTAAGCTTCCCCTAGGGAATACTTTGAGTCACCTCCCCGGTTTGGCGATCGACGTTATACCAACCAAACGTAGCTGTATGACCCGGTTCTCCAGGGTTATTAACAGATTCATAAGCCCGAATTAGGTATTGTTGCGGGGTGGTTTCCACAATTTCTAGAAGAGTCTGATTCTGTGGGGCTTCCTGTTGAACTCTCTGCATCCAATCCGCAATCTCCGGCCAAGCAATCAAAAGCTCTAAGGCTTGCCGTTCCGTTAAAACATTTTCATCTATGTTAAGGGAATTATCCCTTGAGTTAGATGGACTATCCAAATCATCAATTCCTTTTACCCTCTGCCCCACTCCCACTTGTAGTTCACTGTTGGGGGGAAGAACAGTAACAATAATCTGGTCTTTATTCTGATTTAGTTCCACTGTTATCGGGATAGTTACACCGTCTTCAACTACACTGCCCTCTAGTTTTCGGCCATTGAGTGTAGGGAATTCCACGCGATCGCCTTCAGCCTCAACAACAATGACATTTCCTTCCAAGCTCATGGTAAAAATAGCTTCCCCGCCTTCCCCCGGCGCCCCTTCCATGACCATCCAGACGCCAACAAAATCTTCTAAACTTACGGCATTGGCATCAACGGGAGCCACCGTCGGAGTAGGGGAAGTAACAACGGGGGAACTGGTATTGGTGGGCAAAATTTTTACTAGCCATTGATTCCATTGGGGCAGATTGAACGCTCCCAACCACCAAAGTCCCCCTAATACAACGACAGAACTAAATAACAGGAAAAAAGGAATCCAAGGAGTTACCCCTCTTTTATGGGATGGAACTTCATCGACATTAAAGGTGGGAGGGGGAGGAGGCAATGGGGACAATGGTGGTCCAGAAAAGGAAGGTGGCTCCGACGTCAAGGCAACGGGACATCCACAGGATTCACAGAAACGAACCTGGGGGCTAAGGCGGTTGCCACAATTAGTACAAAAAACGGGAGTAGTCATAGGTGAAAACCCCGACTATAGAATTAGAAAAATTTAACTTTTTATCCGAATTTTATTCGTCCATGTTCCCCAAATAACTATCAAAATAATTGGAAAAATTAAATTATTTGGTCGTTGGTCACCGCTCCCTAAAGACCTGGCCATTGTAAAGACAGCGAATGTGAATTTGCGGTTTGGTTTGCATATTCCAAATGCAATTTTCTTCCGCTTGTTGGAACGTATAACCTTGGGCGTCGGCGCCAGACACTAATTCCCCATCAAAATATAGTTCATACCCAGGAGAGTTACTAGGAGGGCGATCACCGAAGACCTGGCCATTGTAGAGACAGCGGATATGCATTTGCGGTTTAGTTTGCATATTCCAAGTACAATTTTCTTTCGCTTGTTGGGATGTATAACCCTGGGCGTCGGGGCCAGACACTAATTCCCCATCAAAATATAATTGATAGCCCTGAGCACCAGAAGAATCTGGGGAAGAACCGCAGGTAAGATCAAGTTTGCGGCAATTTCCCGCCTGATCGCATTCCCACTGGGGACAAATCTCCTGATCTTCATCAAAGGGAGAAGACCAAACAACATTGGGCACGAGAGTTAGTAAGGCAGTGGCAATTAATAGAGGCTTATGGTTGATTCGCATTGTTTTGCTCCTGAAATTTTCGGCAAATACAAATACTTCGCTCTTCTAGCCCTATTAACCATTTTAACGACAAATTGATGGGGCAACGATTAACAAATAATGAATAAATTTTATGTTTTTCAAGATGAAAATTTGAAAATTTGATTTCCTTATATTTCTACTATAGAAGACTAATACAATTAGATCTAAAATTTGCAAGTATAAAAATCAGCAAATAGTTATATTGTTAATAATTCAATGACCCAATAACTCGTACTGTTATCTACGTGGTGAAAGCCAAAAAGACGAACAGTTTAGCCTCCTCCTCCTCGGCGATCGCCAAGCGAAATGTCATGGGAGATGTTCAGATTGAGCATTTTTTTCTAAAAGCCCTTGCTAAAACAAACCACATGTGCAGGGTGTCCCCGATGTTGACTAAATTCAGCGGACTTAAAACCTATTTTTTCCCTGGGTTGCTAGGTTTGCCCCCCGTTTTGGGCAAGCTTGTATAAGCAGATACTGTTAATTGGGTCAACTTTTTGTTACATTTATTTACAATTGATTGTTTACAATTGAAAGGTAGTCGCCTTGGAGGGCAACAGCTATGAAACCTGAATCCTTCGATCTCACCATTGAACAAATGTTTGAGTTCCGTCGCATGCAGGATGCCACCGCCAACATCAGCCAGGAGCAAGCCCTGGAACTTTTGGTCCAAGCCTCTCGACTGTTGATGATTAAATCCAACGTCATCCGGGACTTAATGCGCCAGGCTCCCCTGGAGCCCCTAGGTTAAGCACAGGCAGGCAAAAAAATTAGCTTGCTGTCTTAGCCATTAGTTACAATTTTTGACCGCCCCATTTTTTCAGGAGTGCGATCGCCATGATCAACAACGAAGCCTTTAACCTATCCTTAGAGCAGAAATTTCAACTGCAGTGTTTGCAACAGGAATATCAAGAACTAGACCGGGAGCAGACCGTTAACTATTTACTAGAAACCATGCAACAAATCATGGTGCGGGATAACCTGATCCGGGATTTGATGAAAAATTCACTCCTCCCCTAGCACAACTCTAGGTTTAGGCATCAAGCAAGGCTCTAACGGAAACCTTCGACAAAATTAAACGATCTGACCACCTTGCTTGACCGGCCAGAGAGCATCTTAATCATTGACGATGACTGTCAACAATTATCGAAAATCAACAACCCCTACTCCTCACAGTTGATTGTATGTTGTTACCCACTGTCATTCGTTTTTATTGCTTTCCTCTCTCTTTCCTTTCTAGCGGGCAGCCTGCATCTGGCGATGGCGCTGGGCTACCTGCCAACATTCCGTCACCAAATTGTGCCAGGGGACCAGGACACTAAACTCAACCCCCACCTGTTCCCCGGTGGCTTGGAACATTAATTTAGTACACTTTACTTCATCCCGTGCCTGTCGTACCCGGTCCAGTAACTCTTGTTGTTGCTCTGGGGTGAAAAAGACTAAACGCTGGCTTTCTAGTAGCTGGCAGGAGCGGCTAAACCAGTGCTCAAAATCTCCCAACAGGGGCTCTAAGATAGTTTTGAGCAGTTCTTTTTCGTCTGGTTGGGGATTGATCATGGTAGTGAAACTAGTCTTAGTCAAATGTTAAATAAAGTTTTCTGAGAATATTCTTTACATTTGTTTATATTTTAACCGGAATTGTTCAGATTATGCCAGGGGAGGGCTACTCCAAAGCAATAGGACGATCGCCAACTGACTGCCCCAAAGTAAGAAGGTAAATAGGAGTAGTAATAAATACATCCAGGGTTGGGAAAGGGGGCGCACATCCTGGGTGTCAATGCCCGTATGGTCGCTCACCAGTTGAGTTAGCCGATTAAAGCCCGCCACCCGCATGGGTAGCAGATAGGCCCTATCTTTCGACTCTGTGAGGAAATAGTAAACCAAGCCCCCCTGGCCTGTGGTGCGACATTTCAATGCGGTGACATCTGCCCAAGATAATTGCCAACCGGACCGAAAAAATTTGGGTACCCAGCGGGGATAACGCACCGCAATTCCCTCTCCATTCAGCACCACCTGTTCCGCCAAGGCAGCTACTAAAGCAACTAAGCCTCCCATCAGTCCAACGGTTAACAATAGGGTAAGTAATGCATTTCCTTGGGTGAGTTGGGCCAAAATGGGCAGGGGAACTGTCAGAGCTAGGTAGAGATTGACCAGGGTGATTTTAATCAGGGGAGAAAGGGGAAATACGTCCCGGCGGTCATTAACAAGGGCATTAGAGGGGGATGGTTGGGAAAAAGTAGATGGCATAAAAAGCTAAGGTCAAGCAAGGTTAAGAATGGTATGCTCTAGGCGAGGCAACAGCTTGGGTTAATAGTCGACAATGGCCACGCAACAAACAATTTTGGTCACCGGAGGGGCGGGTTACATCGGCTCCCATGGGGTGCTTGCCCTACAACAGGCGGGCTTTGACGTCCTTATCTACGATAACCTCAGCTACGGTCACAAGGAACTAGTGCAACCCCTGGGGGTGGAATTGGTAGTCGGCCATACTGGCGATCGCCAAAAACTAGACCAACTTTTTGCCACTAGGAATATTGCTGCTGTCATGCATTTTGCCGCCTTCATCGCCGTGGGAGAATCGGTGCAAAAGCCGGACATTTATTACCAAAACAACGTAGTGGGTACTCTCACCCTCCTGGAAGCCATGCTAGCGGCGGGCATTAAGAAATTTGTCTTTTCCTCCACCTGTGCGGTCTATGGCATGCCGAAGGAAATTCCCATGACGGAAAGCCATCCCATTGATCCCCTCAGTCCCTATGCCGCCAGCAAACGCATGGTGGAACAAATTTTGGCTGACTTTGACCAAGCTTACGGCTTCAAATCAGTTATTTTTCGCTACTTTAATGCTTCCGGCGCAGACCCCCAAGGACGCTTAGGAGAAGACCATAACCCCGAAACCCATCTAATTCCCCTGGCCCTGTTGACAGCTTTGAAACAACGTCCCCAACTTTCCGTTTTTGGTACTGATTATGACACCCTCGACGGCACCGCCTTACGGGATTACATCCATGTCTGTGACCTGGCGATCGCCCATGTATTAGGCTTGCAATACCTGCTAGAAGGAGGGGAAAGCAATATCTTTAACCTCGGTAATGGCAACGGCTTTTCCGTGCGTCAAGTAATTGAAGTTGCCAAAGCGGTGACGGGATTAGATATTCCCTATCAGCTATGTCCCCGCCGTCCCGGTGATGCCCCCATCCTGGTCGGTAGTAGTGCTAAAGCGCGGGAAATCCTTGGCTGGAATCCCCAGTACCCTGACTTACATACCATCATTGACCATGCCTGGCAGTGGCACCAAAGGCGCCATGGAGATTACAAAAAAAGCAATAAAATTTGAAGAGTTTGAAAACCGCAGGATAAAGCCAGTGTGATGTGGTGCCCACCTGATTTTGGTACGATGGGAGACTGTTTTGCCCCCCTAATCATCCTCAAAATAGTTAGACATTATGCTTAGAGCTGGAATTGTTGGTCTGCCCAATGTGGGAAAATCTACCCTCTTTAACGCCCTGGTGGCCAATGCCAAGGCTGAAGCGGCCAACTTTCCCTTCTGCACCATTGAACCCAATGTGGGGGTGGTGTCTGTGCCGGACGATCGCCTAGGGAAATTGGCGGAGATTTCCCAATCGGTCAAGGTAGTGCCCACCCGGATGGAATTTGTCGATATTGCCGGTTTGGTGGCAGGGGCCAGCAAAGGGGAAGGCCTGGGAAACCAATTCTTGGCCAATATCCGGGAAGTGGATGCCATTGTCCATGTGGTGCGCTGTTTTGATGACGATGACATTATCCATGTGTCAGGTTCTGTCGACCCGGTGCGGGATGTGGAAGTAATTGATTTGGAGTTGGTGCTGGCGGATTTAGCCCAGGTGGAAAAACGTTTAGAACGCAGTCGCAAGCAAGCCCGGGGCAATAAGGATTTGTTGGAAGAAGTGGCCATTTTGGAAAGATTGGTCGCCGCCCTCAATGAGGGTATTCCAGCCCGACGGGTAGGATTAACAGCCGAAGAACAGGAATTAATCAAGTCCCTGGGTTTACTGACCCTTAAACCGATTATCTATGCCACCAATGTCACAGAGGATGATTTGGCCGGGGGCAATGATTGGGTGGAACAGGTCAAGGCGATCGCCGCTAAGGATGAAGCCAAAGTGGTGGTGATTTCGGCCCAGGTGGAATCGGAACTGGTTGAATTACCGGAGGAGGAGCGGCAGGACTTTTTGGCTAGCTTAGGCGTGACGGAAGGGGGATTGAAATCCCTTATTCGAGCTACCTATGAATTACTGGGGCTACGCACTTACCTGACCACGGGCCCCCAGGAAACCCGAGCCTGGACCATCATCAGCGGCATGAAAGCTCCCCAAGCGGCCGGGGTAATTCACACCGATTTTGAACGGGGTTTTATCCGAGCGGAAACCGTGGCCTATGAAGATTTAATTAGCTGTGGCAGTATGCAGGGAGCCAAGGAAAAGGGATTAGTCCGCAGTGAAGGCAAAGAATATGTGGTACAGGAGGGGGATGTGCTGCTCTTCCGCTTCAACGTTTAAAGTAGTGAAGGTTATCCGAGGAAAACATTAATCCTATCCCTAGGCCGATTCTGGTCTAAACCTCTGGGGGCAATTCCAATGGCAGGGGGCCCAGTAGTCCTTTGCGGAAATCGTTCAGCAATTGTACTGCGGCCCTTTCCCGATCGCCGTTATGACGGGCATCAGCTAGGGCGATTAAATATAAATCCCCATTCATAGCTTCCGGCGGCACTTGGTAACGTTGCGTCAACGCCTCCCCCAGGGATAAATCTAGCAACAGATCCACCATGGCGATCGCCACCGCCTGATTTTCGTAGGCCGCCTCACCAATATCTTCACAAATGGCCAGCTTGAGGGCATTGGCCTGATTTTCCAGCTTGAGGGGAATGACCCCAGGGGAATCAAGCAATTCCAAACTGTCGGAAATGCGAATCCACCGTAACTGTCTGGTCACCCCCGCCCGTCGGGCACTCTCTACCACCTTACGCCCTAAAAGTCGGTTAATTAATGCAGATTTACCTACGTTAGGGAAGCCCATCACCACTGCTCGCACTGGCCGTGGTTGCATACCCCGTCGTTGCCTTCTTTCATTAACCGCCTTACCAGCTTGCTGGGCCGCTTTACTAATGGCCTTAACCCCGGTGCCCTGCTTGGCATTGGCGTAATACACCGTTTGATTTTGCTGGCGGAACCACGTTAACCACTGCTCTTGCAACTCCGGCGTGATCATGTCCACCCGGTTGAGAATGATTAATTTGGGCTTTTCTCCCACCCAGAGGGGCACATCGGGATGCTGGGACGCTAGTGGAATGCGGGCATCAATTACTTCCAGCACCACGTCAACTTTGTTTAACTGCTCCCGGAGTTGTCTTTCCGCTTTGGCAATGTGCCCGGGATACCATTGGATTAAAGCCATGAGTTGTTCACTTTTTTACTGACGAGGGCTTCCGGAGGCCACGCTCCCACCCATAACAGCTTGCCACATCCCCGTCGGAAGTTACGTTACCCTTGGGCGATCGCCAAAAATCAGCATATATACACCAATTCTAAATAAGATCTTTTACACCGCTACTGCAATCAACCTCATCAACAAAATTCCCCTCTAGCATCCCTGGAGGCAAATCCTCACCTGGCCATGGGTTCAACCCTGCTTAACATTTCTTAATAATTTTAGTTGCTATAAATTCTCATTTATGCCCCTATAATAATTCGGGAGTAAGTGCTAAAGATTCTCAACTGCTCCATCAGTGGTTTGAGCTTAGTCCTAGGGAAAGATTGGCGATCGCCGTTGTGGTTAAGCCAGAATAGGTCTCGGGTGGACAGAGAACGCTTTATTCTTTGCCTCCATGGCGGCATCCCACCTAGGTTTCTCGGCACTTATTGCCATAATTTATTATTTGTCGTCTCAATTAAGGAGGCAATTCTGTGCAAACCTATGGCAACGACACCGTTCAGTACGAATGGTGGGCCGGCAATGCCCGTTTCGCTGATCAGTCTGGGCTTTTTATTGCGGCCCATGTGGCCCAGGCGGCTTTAACAGCATTTTGGGCCGGAGCCTTTACCCTGTTTGAAATTTCCCGATTTGATCCCACCCAGGCCATGGGAGACCAGGGATTAATTCTACTGCCCCATTTGGCTACCCTCGGTTGGGGTGTGGGCGATGGCGGACAAATTGTGGATACCTATCCCTACTTTGTCATTGGTAGTATTCACCTGATTGCTTCAGCGGTACTGGGGGCTGGGGCTTTGTTTCATACCCTGCGGGCCCCCGCTGACCTCAGTACCCTTAAGGGCCAGGGCAAAAAATTCCATTTCACGTGGGAAAACCCCCAGCAACTAGGGATAATTTTGGGTCATCATCTCCTGTTCCTGGGGGCCGGAGCTCTACTGTTGGCAGGCAAAGCCATGTATTGGGGGGGATTGTACGACGCCACCACCCAAACGGTGCGCCTAGTCAGTCAGCCAACATTAGATCCTTTGGTTATTTATGGTTATCAAACCCATTTTGCCAGCATCAGTAGCCTAGAAGATCTGGTGGGGGGACATATTTTTGTCGGTTTTCTGCTCATCGGTGGAGGCATTTGGCACATTCTGGTGCCCCCTCTGGGTTGGGCTAAAAAAGTTCTGCTCTTTTCCGGGGAAGCCATTTTGTCCTATTCCCTGGGGGGCATTGCCCTAGCTGGATTTGTGGCGGCCTATTTCTGTGCAGTCAACACCCTGGCCTATCCGCCAGAATTTTACGGCCCGCCTTTGGCAATTAAATTGGGCATTTTTCCCTATTTTGCCGATACGGTGGAACTGCCCATGCATGCCCACACCAGCCGGGCTTGGTTAGCCAACGCTCACTTCTTCCTGGCCTTTTTCTTCCTCCAAGGCCACCTCTGGCACGCACTGCGGGCTTTGGGTTTTGACTTCAAACGGGTCGAACAAGCGTTTGATTCCTTGCAAACCTAGTCATTAGCCATCAGCTTTTCCTCTCTTAAGCAAGCATCGGGGTTTACTTTGCCTAGCTCTGCCAGCCTGAAATTAAGACTCCATTGCTAAGTAACGGTAAACCTCTTTTCTTTTTATTACCTTGCCTAAGTTAATGAATTTTCACTCTCCCATTGCCTAAAAAATTATGGATCATCCTCACACTTGTTTGTGCTGTTGCCATTGTCTTTTGCGGCATTTACACCAAGGAAATTTAGTTTGGTATTGCTGTCAGTGTCGCCAGATGCAGGCGATCGCCAACGATGGCATCAGTCCCCTTTCCTTCAACACTTCGGAACTACTAAACCAAGCCCTACTTAACGGTTAAGGGTTTCCCAAAATTATTTCCACGAAAACAAATTAAGCTTAGTAACTTTCCAGTAATCATGACAAAAATTGGACTTTTTTACGGTACTCAAACCGGCAACACTGAAACCATTGCTGAACTGATTCAAAAAGAAATGGGCGGCGATAGTGTGGTCGATATGATGGATATATCCCAGGCTGATGTTGATGATTTTAGGCAATATAGTTGCCTGATTATCGGTTGTCCCACCTGGAATGTGGGGGAACTCCAGAGTGATTGGGAAGGCTTTTATGACCAATTAGACGAAATTGATTTTAATGGCAAAAAAGTAGCCTATTTTGGTGCTGGCGATCAGGTTGGTTATGCAGATAATTTTCAAGACGCCATGGGCATTTTAGAAGAAAAAATCAGTGGATTAGGCGGTAAAACAGTGGGGTTTTGGCCCACCGCTGGCTATGATTTTGACGAATCAAAAGCGGTGAAAAATGGGAAATTTGTTGGTTTAGCTTTGGACGAAGATAATCAGCCAGAGTTAACAGAATTAAGAGTAAAGACATGGGTAAGTGAAATTAAACCAATTTTGCAATCCTAGGTAACCTAAGCTTTTGCCGGCTGATCACTACCAAGATCCCAATAGTTCATTGACACTGGCAATAATTAATGTTGCTTGAACTTATCTTGAAAATCTGATCTTTTGTCAGGGTTGTTTCTAGCTCTGCCCGGTTTTGATCAACCTGCAAATAATGCTGACTCGAATAATTTACTTGCTACTCCTCACTTCATTTAATTTTTTGTCTAAGAATCTCCCCCCAGCCGGACTCCTACCATGACAAACCAGAATATGCCCCCGGAAACACCTATCATTTGGCTTAATTTTAGTCCTGCTCTGCGGCGTTTTGATCGTCCTCTACTACGACAATTAGGCAAAAGTCAGGCTATTTTGCAATGGGATTATCATCAAACTGCTGACGAACCCAATTGTCTAACAGTGGGATTAGATTTAATCGGAGAATACCTGGAAAATTTTCACCAACCTGTCCATTTAATTGGTCATAGCACCAGTGGATTGTTAGCTTTATTGTACGCCCGACAATGTCCCGAAAAAGTCCGTTCCCTCTCCCTACTCTCCGTTGGTGTATATCCTGCCCTCGACTGGCAAGCCCATTATTACAGCCAATTTGATGCCATGCGTTACAGCCGTCATTTGCTCCTTGGTCAAATGGCCCACCATCTATTTAATTGTCGTTCCCTACGTCAAACCCAAACCATTGTTAATATTTTGGAAAATGATCTATTAACTTCCATTTCTCCCCATAGTTTGTATAAGCAATTAATTATTTTGCCCAACCACATTGCTGTGCCCCTCTTGGTGGCGGTGGGAGAAACAGATGGCATCATTGACACCAGTTTATTTAATGGTTGGCAACGCTGGAAAAAGCCTGGCGATCGCCTTTGGTTATGTCCTGAAGGAAAATACTTTTTTCAGTTTGAGCATCCAGAGATAACCGCATTTCAACTACAACAATTTTGGCGATCGCTCCAAGGGCAGGAAGCCTCTTCTTCCACTTCTTTGCTGGCTTAGGTTGGCCCAGTTTAGCCCCGGTTTGCTCTATTCTCTTGGTTGCAACCAACGCAGAGACTATAAAATGTGAGTTGCCGACGGTTGTCAACTTCAGGAGTATTGTCCATGTCCGTCCAAAACCTGAGCAAACAAGATGTAGCTGCACTCACTGCCGAGGATGTGGCCCAATTGGCCCAACGGCTGGAAAACGATGATTACACCGATGCTTTTGAAGGGCTGAGGGATTGGCATCTCCTACGGGCGATCGCCTTTCAGCGGGAAGACTTGGCGGAACCCTATCTTTACCTGCTGGATAATGAGACCTATGACGAAGCTTAAATTTAATCGCCCATGGTAAAGGGGAAACGCATCCTAATCGGGGTGGGTGGCGGCATTGCGGCCTATAAAATCTGTGAGGTGGTGTCCCAACTATTCCAGCAAGGGGCGGAGGTGCGGGTAATCCTCACTGCCGAAGCCGAAAAATTTGTTACTCCCTTGACCTTTACCACCCTGGCTCGCCATCCCGCTTACGGCGACGCAGATTTTTGGCAGCCCATACATCACCGTCCCCTCCATATTGACCTGGGGGAATGGGCGGATATTTTCCTGATTGCTCCCCTCACGGCCCACACTTTGGCGAAACTAGGCCATGGTTTTGCCGATGATCTACTCAGCAATACGGTGTTAGCCTCCAGTTGTCCGATCCTTTTAGCCCCCGCCATGAATACGGATATGTGGGAGCAGGAAGCGGTGCAAAGGAATTTACAACAATTGCTGGGCGATCGCCGTTATCATCTGTTAGCCCCCAATGGGGGACTGTTGGCCTGTGACCGGCGGGGAGTGGGGCGTTTGGCGGAACCGGCGCAAATTATGCATCGACTGCAAGCACTGCTGTTCACCGGAGGTCAGGAAGATTTACGGGGTAAAAGGATTCTTATCACCGCTGGGGGCACCCAGGAATATCTCGATGCAGTGCGGTTTATTGGTAATCCGTCCACCGGAAAAATGGGTTTAGCTCTGGCCCAGTCGGCCGGCGATCGGGGGGCAAGGGTGACTCTCATCCATGGCCCCATAGGGGATTTGCCCATACCCATGGGAGTAATCAGTATGGCGGTGGTCAACGCCGAGCAAATGGAGCAAGCCTTGGCCCAACAAGCTCCCTTGGCGGATTGGATTGTGATGGCCGCCGCTGTGGCCGATGTTAAACCGGCTCAAACATGGACAGGCAAAATAGCTAAACAGGATTTACCCGACAGTTTGCCGTTGGCTCCGGTACCGGATTTAATTGCCCAGGTGAGCAAACAAAAACGGCCCCATCAATTGCTAGTAGGTTTTGCTGCCCAAGCGGGAGATATTGTTACCCCAGCCAAAGAAAAGTTGCAGAGGAAAAATCTAGATGTAATTGTTGCCAATCCCATTGATCAGCCCCAATCAGGCTTTGGCACCGACAGTAATCAAGCGGTAATTATTGACCGCCACGGTTCCCAAACGGCGATCGCCCCTTGTTCAAAGCTGGCCATGGCCCACCGCATTTGGCAATATCTGTTGGAACGGATTTGAAAAGCCCCCCTGACCCCCCAAATTTGGGGGGAAACACAGTCAAAGTCCCCCAGTATTGAGGGATTTAGGGGGCAAAATAAGACTTTGCAAACAGGCTCTTAGAAAGTGTTTGAAAAGTTTTAAGCAAGCCTTTGAAGGATGAGATGAACCATGGCACCATAGAGCATGGTCTCACTGGTGGTAGGTAAATATTCATAATCCTTGCTTAAACGACGATAACGACCAAACCAAGCAAAAGTGCGCTCGACTACCCAACGGCGGGGTAGGACTTCAAAGCCTTTTTGTCCCTGCTTTTTGCTGACCACATTCAAGGT
>NZ_JACJTH010000019.1:0-3435 GCF_014698595.1 Synechocystis sp. FACHB-908
ACACTAATCCTAACCAGATACTCACAAACTTAAATGTGTCTAATACTGGGTAGTCATCTTTAGGAAAATTAGATAGATAAGTTTTGACAATATGTCCAAAATTTGATATCATCTCTTCAATTATTCTAATATTTCTGCCCTTTATTCTATCATTTTAAAGGGCTTTTTTTCTCTTTATAACTATCGTTCAACACTTCTGATTTCATACAACTGATGAGTTCAACAGAAATTGGACATGAAAATAGATTATAAATTAACTCTCTTATTGTTTTGTTTATGTGTACCGGGTGTAATCGCTAGTTCATTTTTAATGTTGTCTTTAGTTGTCGATTCAACTGCAATTCCTGTATCTTTACAAACTCTGCAAATTGCAAATCTGATCCAAGGAGCATTGTTTGTTTTACTAGCAGCAACATTGGGTTCAATACTAACTAAAAGGGTTGGACTATGCTCACCAACGCTCTCTGCCCTTCTCAACCATGGCAGGGTTATTCATGCGTTCTATCCTCAACTTATCTCCGGGCTAGTAGGTGGATTAATAGGTGTAGCGTGTAGCCATTATCATTGGTTTTCACTTTCTTTCGCCCCCTCCACTGGCTAATACCCAAGCTCTCCTATTACCTCCCATAGCTGTCAGAATCATCTACGGAGGCATCACCGAGGAAATCCTGATCCACTGGGGAATTATGACTTTGATTGTGCGGGCCAGCTGACGACTGATTCAAAAAGGAAAACCCAATAATATTGTCATGGGATTGACAATTGGAATTAGTGCAGTATTATTTGGACTTTCCCAGCTCCCATTGGCCATCAATTCCGTTACTCCCTTAATCAACGGCAATAATTGTCTATATAGTGGCAGGAAATACAATGTTTGGTGTCATGGCAGGCTACCTTTTTTTGTGCTATGGTTTCGAGTCTACCATCATCGCCCACGTATTTTCCCATATCGGCTCATATCTAATACTTGGCTAGGAGAGTCTGACCATAATTGTTAATGGAAATATTATACGTTTTCACCCCAAGCCAGTTGATTTTTATTAATCAACTATAGGGGATCAAATGATAGCCTCTCCTCTTTTAGAAGCCCTTAAGACTAGGATTTTGGGCTAATTTTTGAATTTCATCCACTACCGCATTGTTTTCATGGTTAAGCTGAACCACCAATGCCCGAGATAGCTGATCTTGTTTTTGTAGGGCCATTGCGTAGTATTGCTGAGCCTGTTGAAGCTTGCCTAAATCCATACTGCGGCGTCCTTCATTACGTAAAAACTGCCCTTTCAAGTATTGCAATTCCGGATTGTCTGGGGTGATAGCCAGCGCCCGGTCAATATTAGCCATGGCAAGGTCATACTTTTCCAAATCTCGGTAGGTAGTGGCTAGGGCACGGTAACGGAGATAGTCAGGTGCCGCATACTGCTCAAAGCGACTAATTACCTGTTCCGATTGGCTAAAGGGAGTATAACGGGACAAAAACAGATCTAAGTAACCCCGCAAAAGGTTAAGTTCCGGATCATTGGGATTAATGGCGGATGCTTTGTCTAGGTGTTCGAATACCGTACCTGTTTTACCTACAGCTTGTAAGTAACTGCCCTTTTTTAGCAGATAACTACCCTCCAAAAAATGACCCACAGCAATGTATAGGTTACCCCGTAAGGGATCGCTGGGGGCCAAGCGCTGGGCCGACTCTAGGGTTTGCTGGGCGTACTTCCTCATTCCTTCCATATCATTAGCGTCATAGGCAAAAGAAGCCTGCATGGCATAAACCAAAGGCTCATTAGGTTCAGCTTGAATCGCCCCAGCCAAAATTTCCTCTGCCCCCCGATAGTTCCCATCACGAAAAATGGCTTCAAAGGCAGCTTCTGTTTGGTCGCCAATATTGTGGGGATTGTTAGGGCGAAAGGGATCCCCTGCCCAGGCAGTACCACCAGCTATTAGGACTCCTAATATAGATTGGGTAAAAATTTGGGCCCAACGATTACGAATTAAATTCATCGGAGTAAAACGGGTGAGGAAAACCAACATAATCGATTGTATCTACAGTGAGAATCAGAAAGAGCACTGGCAAAACCAAGAAAATTAGGCCGATCAAGCTAAAATTCTAAGGAATTGTGATTGCCATAATATCCAGCTTTTGGCGGAACTGGCAGGGAGACTGCGTTTCAACTTTATCAATATGCTGTGTTTAAACGACGTTTGCTACCATCCGCCCGCCGCATTGCATCCCATTCTAAAAGATATCAATTTAGAATTAGCTCCCCAACAACTCGGTTTGATAATTGGCCCTAGTGGCTCTGGTAAAACCACTCTGTTAGAAATCCTTTCCGGCCTGGCAGAACCGACCAGCGGTCATATCCGTTGGCAAACCCAGGAGTTAACTCCTCTCCACCTCCAGCAGCTCTGTGGTTTAGTGTTCCAGTTCCCAGAGCGTCATTTCTGCGGTGGCACCCTGCTAGAGGAATTGCGTTTGGGACATCCGGAGCTTCCCCGCAGCCGCATTGCAGAGACCCTACAAGAGGTTGGTCTGGGTCATTGCCCTTGGAATCTTTCACCCCAAGCCCTCAGTGGTGGCCAACAAAGACGGTTGTCCTTAGCCGTGCAATTAATTCGCCAACCCAATATTCTTCTCCTCGATGAACCTACCGCAGGCCTAGATTGGTCGATGCGTCAACAATTAGCCAATCTACTAATCAAATTAAAAGACCATTGGGGACTTCTTGTTGTGACCCATGATCCAGGAGAACTAACGGCGATCGCCGACCAATGTTGGCGTTTAGAAAGAGGCAGCTTAACTCCCCAAAACCCCTGAAATATAGCAGGAAAAACAAAAACTCCCTCGGCTATACGAAAACCGAAGAAGTTCTTAGAAAATGAAAGTATATTTCTAATCTCAGTGCCAACAATCGACTAACGACGACGGGAACGCTGTCTTCTGCGGGTTGCTTCCTTGCGTTTATGCTTTTCTTGCGGCGTTTCAAAAAATTGATGCTTTTTGAAATCTGTATAGATGCCAGCCTTAGCGACCTGACGCTTAAAGCGGCGTAGCGCGGATTCAATTGGTTCGTTTTGACCTACAACAACTTGAGTCATCTGAGAGTTTTAAACCTCCTGGGTTAACAACAAAAGGGAGCTAGGGGAATAAATATCCGAAAATTTCTACAAAGCCCACATTAGACTTCTACCAATTCTATCATTCCCCCCGTTGACAATCTCCATTAGTCCAAGCCAGAGAAAATATTATCGCCATTTCCCGGACTATAATTTTGAACCTGACTTTAATATGGCCAAAAGCTCCCCAAGTAAAATGGAGAGCTTCAGATCAAAGAAAGAGGAACTTGGCATCGGACTATTGTGCCGTGGGGCAACCCCCAGAGTATCGTCGCCGCTGTCACATTTCACAACCGAGTGCGGGATGGGATCGGAGTGGTTCCATGA
>NZ_JACJTH010000002.1:0-8189 GCF_014698595.1 Synechocystis sp. FACHB-908
CCGTGGAAGCAGGTAGTCCTGTTGCAGTCAGTGGCACCACGACTGGTGTTGAAGATGGTCAAGTCGTCACTGTCACCATTGATGGCAATACCTACACCGCCACCGTTACTGGTTCCGAGGTTAGCGTAAATTTTCATAATTAGCTGTACAACATCCCCTTCCATTGGAATTGTCCGTATCGCCCTTGCTTAGCTCGATCAAAAGCTTCTGTGAGTGCCGGATCATCTAGTTCCTGAATTAGTCGCTTCATTTCGTCAAGTTCTGTGCTAGCTTCATCTATACGTATTCCCCGTAATTTAGGCAATAATTTTTGACCAAACTGATCTGCAATAGCTTGACGACGTATTTGCAGATCTTGCTCCGCACCGGGATAATTCACGACATATTTGGCGATCGCCTGATAAACTCGATGGGCGAAGGGATGTCCCAACTTTTCCATAATGGCATTGGCACGATCAACAAAGTCTTTGATTTCAATAACCATAGGAGAATCGGGATCAGGTTCTTTAGTCCACTTTACAAATTCATTCCAAGGTAAATAATTTTCTGCTTTTTCATACTTGATTTTTCTTCCCCGTAATTTCAATTCATTTGGACGACCAAAAGTTAAGACATTGGCTCGGTCTAACACTTTATCGGATAAGGATTGAGTGGTTTCATCTTCATTCATGGTGCCAATAAACAGGAATTCTTCGGGAATCAGAATATCTCGTTGTTTCTCAGGAAGTTTTAAACTACCTACGTCCAATGATAAATAGGTTGGCTTACTACGTCGTGTTTCGAGTTTAGAAAGGAAATCACTAAAATAATACTCAACCCGAGCTAGATTCATCTCATCAAGTAGCACCATGATGATTCTGCCATGCATTTTTCTATCCTGCTGATATTGATAGAGATAATGCATTAATTGAGTTGGCTTATACTTTTTTTCAATATAATTATAAAAACCCTGTAAATCTTGGGGAGAATCCCAACGGGGTTGTACCGGCAACATGACGAGTGGAGCACCAATGAAATCCGCATATTTTTGGGGTAATTCACTTTTTCCTGTACCGCTAATTCCGGCTAAAATTACTAATGCCGAAATATCTTGTACTTTTAGAGAAGTATGAAAGGCTTTAACGATACGTTCATGAAAGTCTAAGCCCTTTACTTTTAGGGAATTACTAAACTGGTTAAGGAAATCATCTTCGTTAATACCTTGCCTTTGAACCGGAATTAAATCCTTGATGGGCTCTTCTAAAGTCTGTAATGCTACTCGAGCACTATCCTCAAGATCTGATATTTCTTGTTTGAGTTCACGAATTCTTTGTTCTAATTCGCTCACATTATTCTTTTTGCGGTTGATCTCAGCATCCTTACGGGCGATGTCATTAATAAGATTATCTTTGATAATTTCATGTTGCTCTATTTCTCGCTGAATATCTCGCAACAAATCTTCCGCTATGCGACGCTTGGCTTTTAAATCGGCAATTTCAGCCCTCAGGCGATCACTCTCTTGCGCTCTTCCCTCCAACTCTTTAATTTCTGCTAAGATACGGTCTTTTTCTGCCCCCAATCTGATCACTTCAGCATAAAGATGTTCTTTCTGGGATTCATAGGTCTGCTTTTCTCGCTCTAAAGCATCATAGGTGTTGCGTAATAACTCCAATTCCACAGCCTGACGGTTAAGATCTTTTAGTTTTACTTGTCCCTGCTGAATTTGTTCAGAAATTTCTTTTATTTCTATTTCCCGTTTTAAATATAAAGCCTCTTTTTCTTCAAGGCCAGCTTTTTTTTGTTCCATTTCAGCAATCTTACTTTTATAGGCAAATAACTCACCTTCTAGCTGCTTAATAATACTTTGTAATCGAGAAATTTCTTTCTGACGGATCTCTAAATTCTCCAGAGTTGGATTGGCTTTATTAATTTCGGCAACACGACTCTCTAAATTTTGTTGTACCGCTTGTAAATTTTTAATTTCGGCTTCGATGCTATCCCGCTTTGCCTGCCGAATCTCTAACTCCCCAGCAATTTTTTCTGATTGGCTCCGGCGTTCTTCTAATCGAGTGATATCTTTATCAATTATTTTTTTCTGTTCTTGTAACTCAGAAAGCGTATTGTTAATTTTTGTTTTGCTAAGCTCCTGTTCTGCTAAGAGCAAAATTTCCCTTTCTTTTTTTGTCGCTAAACTTGCTGTTGCCGCCCCGCTGACTCCTGCGGTAAATCCCATTATTCCAGATTGAAGCGGTTGAATTTTTGCGGCTATTCCTACTAATGCGACAATTATCCCTGCTGCAAGAGGAATAACGTTCGTCAAGGTAGGCGATGACAATTGCCGGGGGCTGTCCATAATTTAAAAAATTGTTGCTATACAAGGGAACACGAACAATAAAGCAAAAAAGTATGGTTTATTTACCTAAAATAAATCGATAATAGGGTAAAAGTAAATGACCATCTATTACTTCACTGCTTTTGGACGTAATTGCATCCTTTTTTGTTTAATATAGAATCGTATTATTTTAATCAAAAAAACAATCCAAGCAATTCAGTAAAGGCAAAGAACAGTAATTAAGAACTAGGACGATCCTAAGCGTAGATTTTTACTCTATGTTTGGATGTTAGTGCAGAAACAAAATAATGATTCCTAACTTTTCTAAAACTGTAATAAATCTAAACGTTTACGCAATGACTAAAATTCATTTATAAGGATAAACCTTGCTTTTAGCTTCTTTCTATTGGTTTTTCTCTATTTTTAATCTCCACTAACCCCTACTTATTCCTTCTCCGCCAGTCCCAGGGCCGCTCTGCATCCCCATTAGCCCAAACCCCAGCTTTATTGGAAATCGCCTCCTGCTCCAGGAATTCATACTGTTCTGCATTCTCAGGGCATGACCTCTTATGGCCTTCATAGTAGTGGGCCATACCTGCCAAAACCATTTCCCCATTAACTCCCACCTCAAGTCCTGGCGTGTCAGTCATTGCAAAAACTTCCACCACACTGCGCCCATATTGGTCTTTTTCGGCACCCATCAGAATGATTTCCCGATTATCCGTCAGCATTCCCCGGAGATAATCACGGGATTCAATGCCCCCGGCTTGCTTAATTTCTGGGGCATCAATACAGGCGATCCTCACCTTAATTTCCTCGTTAGTAACATCCGCCACTGCCCGAAAGGTATCTCCATCATGCACAGACCCAGGCTTAACCCGCCAAGTTTTATCAGGAGTTCGGTTCTGGGTGACCATGGCATTAGAGGCCATCTCCTGCATTTGCTCCTGACTGCAAGCAGTAATCATGGTGGTGCATAGAGATAGGATTAGCCAAATATTTTTGCCCATAGTGTTACTGAATAAAATCTGGCAATTATAAACGTCCAAGCTGTAATTGATGCAAAAAATAAAGCAAAAAGTAATGCCATAAATCGGTAACAAAAAGAGCATTGACAAAAAGAGAGGGACATATAAAATAGCCCCACTCAATGACACTCATTGCAATTATGAAATACAAAATACTTTCCAGTCTAGCGTTGGTGACGCTGGGCATAACGGCGATCGCCCCAATGGTCAATGCAGGCATGGCAAAGGACAACTACACCGGCAAAATTTACTCCACTGGTCATGCTCCCCGTGATGACGTTTATGTCTATTATTTGGATGCTCCATTGACCAAAAAAGTCTCTGCTAATGAATGCGGTATTGTGCAAATTTCCCTTGGCTCAATACCCCATACTGGTTCAACAGAAGTAACGTTGATAGGGGTGGGGCCAGCAACGGTGAGCTCCTTTCCTTTAATGGCTAAAGCAGATGCACCAAAATGTTCCAATGGTGTGGCGACCAACATTCCTGCGGAGGGAAAAGCACGATATGTTCCCAATGCGGAAACGGGTAATCAATCTTTAGTGTGGACGGGGCAAACCCCTTTCACCCAGTACGACATCACGTTTCCCATACCAAAGGAAAGAAAGCTGAAATCCAATGCTTGCGGTGTTGCCACCATATCATCCAGTAGTTCTTATCCTTCCACCGGAACCTTTCGCATGGGAGCGAGCCCAACTGTTCATAACTTTGCCACGGTGACTGGAGTTAATGCACCTCCTGGTTGCAAAAACAATACGTTGCTTTTGCCTGTTGGTTTTCCCAACTAAGGTTGGGGTAGATAATCAATTGGCAAAGATAAGAGAAGGACAGGGTAAAGGTTAGATATAAGCAAACCAATTATTCAGCGTCCTGACCACCGAGCACCAGCAATTTAACCGTTATCACTTGACTCCTCAGCCGTGACCATTCCCGAAAAGTTGCGGCTTTTTGACGATCATAGGCAGAGATTTGGTTAAGGTAACGTTCACTGTCTCCTTCCCCAAAGCGGTAGGAAACCTTGGCAATTTCGAGGCGTTGCTTGTCCCGTTTGGCAATTTCCTGCTCAATTTGAAAATTACGGGCAATTTCTTCCAATTTAAGGGCTTCAAATACTACCTGTTCCCGGAGCTTTTGGGTCAGCTCAGCTTTATTGCGTTGCAGTTCAGCAATTTTGATTTGAATATCACCAATGGCGATCGCCCGTTGTTGCTGGGAATCGTTGGCGGCGTAGTCTGACCAATTGAATAAAGCCCCCAAACCCTGACCGAGAAAGGCAGATAGGGTATTACCAAGGATGAGGCGAAAGGGATTATTGACCGGCGGTTCCACCCCATTACTAACGGGCCCCAGGGTGGAGTAGAGAAAGGTTTGGATGAAAGGGGAAAAATTACCAATGGCAATGGAATCCAAGTTTTTGCGTCGGGCTTCGTCCACTGCATTTTGGGCTTCGTCAATTTTTTCCTGGAGGTCTGCCAGTAATCGAGAATTTTGCACAGCGACATTTTGCAGTTGATTAATGCAATCTTCCGTGGTGACGGAGCAGGGCAATTCCCCCAACATTTGTTGCCAAACGTCCTCGCTAATTTTGTTGTCCACCAACTCATCCAGTTCGGGGGCCAGGAAAGGATTAGATTGTCCCTGGGGGTCTTCCATCAACTCCGGGGTATCGTCCTCTTCCGGTTCCCGCAGTTCTGGTTCTTCAATCTCGGCACTAGGGATTTGGGTTAGTAGTGTCGAGGTAGAGGGTAACGGCCAGCTTACCGTCGGTTTGGCGGTCAAACTTAATGCGGCGAATAGTGCCAGAGTAAGGACTTTTGATTTGAACAATGCCATTGAGCTTTTCCTCCACAGCGGATAATTGCTCCCGGAGCTGGGCCAACTTGAACTCCCGGTCTAATTTTTGATTGGCCACATTAATGGCCACCTGATTTTCTTCCTCCGCTCGGCGGGAAATGGTGATGCGGTGGTTATATTCCGCCAGTTCTCGGTTTTCCTTGGCCGCCCGTAACCTGGACTGGGCCTGTTCCAATTCCCCCCGGGCAATGCTGACCTTACTTTGCAGATCAGTTAACTCTTTGCGGCGGTCTGCTTCCACCTGGAAATATTCCGCTTGGAAAAATTTATACTCCGCTTCCTTACCCTCCAATGCCGTCCTGACCTGGCGTAACTTTTCCGTTTCGTGGGTCAACATCTCCGGCGGCAAACCCTTCAAACCATTGACCGCATCTAGTTTGCGTTGCTGTAACTCAAAAGCCCGGTGGGCCGCTTCCACATCAGCTAGGGAACGTTCTACCTTGGCCTTGGCAGAAATGAAGGGGTCAGCCTCGATCGCCGTGGCGAGATTCCGTTGGGCCTGGGCTAGCTTAATTTCCGCTAATTGAATGGCGGTTTCTTCCACGGTGTAGGAAACGGGGGGCAATTCCCGCAAAGCTGGGGCCGGTTGTAGGGTGGGCACCAATTGACCTTCCACATTGGCGATCGCCAGGAGGCGTTCCCGTTGATCCCGTTCTAGTCGGGAGCGTTCCGCTTCTTTGTCCGATAGCACCTGACCGCGGTTAACCGTATCCCCTTCCCGCACCTTCAGTTCCGTGGGGTCACCTAGGGTGAGATTAATTTTGAGCCGGTTGGGAGTAGTGAGGGAAGAATTATTGCTAGGGGTATTAGTAGTGTTGGTTTGGGCATGGAGGCCGCCAAAGACCACAGTGCCGAGGATTACCGCCAACAGTAAAGCCCGCCAATTCATAGCATTTTGTCCTCCCTAAGAACTAAAAAAGCGAGGAGCAGACAAGTGGCAATGGTTTGCATACCAACTAAAGAAAGAATAATCAAAGAACCAATCATGGTGTATTCCTTTGGTAAAAGGGGACAATGTTAACTTTATTGGCATTTTTGCCAAAGCGTACCAATGATTCCAGGGGATTCAAATTGGCGATCGCCTCCTCGGAAAACCTAAAGGTGCGGGCAGTTAGGGGTAACTCGGAAGAATCAACCGGCAGAATCAGCTTAGTGAACGTATTGGTTAGCACATCCTTGGAAATATGGCGGGAAGACTGGGAAGCCACCCACAGGCCCAGCCCATACTTTCTGCCGTCCGCCGCAATTCTGTCCAACGCTTTGGAATGGCCCAACTCCTTAGCTTCATCAATGAACAAAACCGTCCTGAGAGTCGATTCCCCTAGTAAACGGTGGTGACTCATCAACTGGGACGCTAAAGCATCCCCGGCGATCGCCTGCAATTGGGGGGGAAGTTTGGCAAGATTCCAACGGGTTAACCTTTCATAGGGGGGCTGGGTTTTGTTGAAAATGCCGTACTCAAACATGGTGGATAGCTTTAGTCTCAGCTTTTCCGCTTCCTTGTCTTCCTCGGCCATTTCCTCCAGCAAAGCTTCCAAGTCAGAAAAGTTAGGGGGTACTTTCAACCAACTCTGGGGGGATTCCTGGGAGATGCCCCGACGGAAATAGCAATGTTTGAACGCATCTAGTAGTTTGCCCTGTTGATTACTGCCCAACCGTAGGGTTTTGGCGAATAGCATGGCCAGCTCAATGGCCCGCAGATTGGGGCCGCCCCCTTCCTGGTCGAGGTTAATTACTAGGGGATTAATGCCAGAGTTGCTGGTCATATTGATGTGGTAAACCTTTTCCCCCGGTAGCTCCTGGTCGCCATGGAAATCAATGATGGCCACCTCCACCAACTTGCTCACCTCCCAGGCGATCGCCTTCAGGGTTTGGGTTTTACCGGCCCCGGAACCGCCAATGATGCACCCATGGGGATTGGCCACGGTGGCGGGGTTCCAATAAATCTGCTCACCGATTAACACTCCCTCCCGGTTGACTACTGGAAAATTACTAGGGGTTTGGGTATGGGCTAAACGGTTAACTAGGGGTCTAGGTTTTGGATTGGAGGCAAACATAATCAGGTATCAGGTTTCAGGGAACAGTTATCAAGGGTCAGCGGTGGTTAAGGTAAATGGCATGGACTATCAACAGGGCGGCAAAGCATTGGATTCCCAGGAGATAAAGGAGAATGGTCATCGTTTTTCAATGGTTTTGATAGTTACCGACCCCCTAACGTATTGGTCTTGGAGAAGTTGGATCGCCGTTTCGATGGGGGCATGGTCGAGGGTGACAAATCCTCCGGCATTGCGGATGGGGGCAAAGGCAAAGGCGGACTGTTCCAGGCGGAGCATAGTGGGGTCATCAATGGTGAGCTGGCCACTGATAAAAGTCATGGGGTTGATGTAACCCTCCAGGCGATCGGGCGGTTCATCGTCGAGGTAAATGGTTTCGGTATGGATCACGGCGGGTTCCCCCTCCCGGCCCCGAATGCGATTAACAATGATGGTGCTGTCCGCTTCGGTGCCCACTTTCACCACCTGGTCATCCCGCAGAACCAAAAAGCCTTGGCCATTGGTGGCAATTACCGGGGCCTCTTCCTTTATCGGCGCACGGTTCCCCGCCCACACCCCTTCATATTCGGCGTAGATAATTTCGTTGCCCCCCTTGCGGTTGTACAATTCCACCACCCCACTGGGAGCGGCAATCAGGGCATTGAAGTTTTTCACCAAACCGCCGGTGTTATTGAGTTGGAAAGTCCAAACGGCGATCGCCACTACGAAGACCATCAGCCAATATTCGGCGGCACTGCCAGTAGAGATTCTTAAGTTGCGATTACCGGGGCAAACACAGCGCACCCCCAACGGGTAAAACATTTCCACCCCGGATTTGGTGAAGCAGTCCAAGAACCAACCGGCGAAGTAACCGATATTCAGGGCATGGACAATTACTAGGGGAATGACTGGCATGGCAAACCAAAGGGCATAACTGACCAGGGCTAGGGTGAAACTGGCCAA
>NZ_JACJTH010000020.1:0-8915 GCF_014698595.1 Synechocystis sp. FACHB-908
TTTATATATCTTGGAAGCCTCAGTTATTTTTCCTCCAGCTTCTATATAAGCTACTACCCTTTGCCTTAAATCTAAACTGTAAGCCATTGTTTAAACCTGTTCATTTTGTACACTCCATAATTTTACATTAAATTCTCTCATCGTTAATTGAAATGACTATATTTCACTTTCTGGGATAAAATTTTGGGCACGGAAGATCCCACATACCAAGAAAAGCTTGGACGAAATCAAACAACAAAAGAGTATTAAAATACAAACTAATGGACAAAAAAATCGCATCTCGCTTAAAAGATGCGATCGCCAAAACGCAGAAGTTTTTCTAAGTAGATGGCTTGGTCAAGAATCTGTTTTGTAGACTTTCGATCCGTCCTCCTGAACATCTACTCAGCAAGAGAAACATTATTTGCCTTGCCATTGCGAGAAGCTGAGGGAGTTGGAGACAGACCCCGTAGCATTAAGCTTAAATCAACGACACACAGATTGAGCTGGCTGATTACTCAACGACAACTTTGCCTACCATGCCAGCACCCCGGTGGGGTTCACAGTAGTAGGTGTAGGTGCCGGGCTCAGTGAAGGTGGAGGTGAAGCTTTCACCAGCGGCAAAGGCCAAGCCTTTGTGGGAGAGCTTAGCAGCGGTGTCAGCATCCACACCATCGGCGGCAAACACAATGTTATGAGGGGAGAGTTTGTTGTTAACCCATTTGACTTCCTCTCCAGCTTTGATGGTGACGGTGCTGGGTTCAAAAACTAGGGCACCACTGTCAGAACCCATTTTCACTGTTGCATTGGCAGCGGCAGCGGGGCTCACGGATAAAAAGAAACTGGAGACCACCAGCAGAAGGCCAGCGAGGATTGTTAAAAACTTTTTAGACATACTTCTTGGCGATTGTATCTATAGGGACTTGTGGTTGAACGGGCCGGGGTAACGCCCTACTCCGTGCCCAAAAAGGCGATCAGGGACGTTTTTCCTTTCTTCTGCCCATGGTATCACAATGTTTGACAGCCCGTCGTAGATTATACAGCCTCAGCCCCGGGCGGATAGAACAAGCTCATTTCTCGTTCTATCTGAATAGTACTTTGCCGAAAATGCTTGGTTGTTCTAGCTATATTTACTGAACTTTAGATGGGGATTTTTTGCTACCCACGGTAATTGCTGAATTTTCTTTGTTTTTGGCGATCGCCGTCATAAAAATTAGCTTGCTATCCCTTCAATGTAGATGATAATGGGAATAGCCCAGTAGGCCCAGTGGTGTTTTTTGTGGGCTGAAGTCGCTCCCTGAGTTAGATTGGGCAACCGCTATGAATCCTTGCAAATTTTTTCGTTTAATCATTTTTTCCCGCCGTCGTTCTGCTGATAACGGTGGTTTTGCCTTGCCGATGGCCATTATGGTTGGCCTAGTGCTAACAGTGATTGGCATTGTGATGATGCAAAGGTCAATGTTTCAGCAAAATGACTCCACCAGCAAAGCGGCCACCGACCAAGCTCAAAATGCCGCCGAAGCGGGCATTACCAAGATAATCAACTTGATGAATACCCCAGCCAATCGTTTCATCTCTGCCCTGCCAGATTGTCAAAATTGGGACGCTGGCAGTAACACTTGTACCGATACTGGTAGTACCCCTAGCTGGCACAATCTCCCTAACTTAGGAAGTTGGACAATTACAACTCCCGGTGCGGCCTGTCAGCCGCCAGCAACCACCACCACCGATATAACGGCAACGGCTAGCAATCGAGCTTGGAAAACCTTACCCCAGGGTGAATTTCGTTTAGTCAGCTATCAATACACCCCAGACACCGCCAACGGAGGGGCGATCGGTCTTGGCCCCGGCACAGGCACCTTAGTTGTGGAAGGAGCCATTAACCGTAATGCCGCCAATGAAGCTCGGTCTAGGATAGAGGTAAAAATTCCTATCACCCGTCTTCCCAATGATGCTTCCGTTTCAAGTTTATGGGTTACGGAAACGGCCACCGGGGACGAAATTGTTTCGGGCAATCAAGACGTATATTCAGACATTATCGTTAATGATTGCGATGCTTCCGTTGACCCGGCTGATTTTCCTAACAGTGAAGTTGCCATTGGTACCTATGAGGCCATTTATAGTAATGTGCCCCAACCCAATCTCCCGCCCTATCCCACTTGTCCCGCTTCCAATACCTTTGCCACCATGTCCGGGAGTATGACCTTGCCGAGAAGTACCGACGCTAGTACGACCATAACTCTTAATGATGGCACAAATCTGCCTGCCTATGTTTACTGCATTGACAAAATAGCTTTGGGTGGAAACGATACGATCAATGTACGAACGATTAACCCCACTTCTGGCGAAAGATTTTTAGTTTTAATGCATGTTAAAGGTGATATCAATGTGAGTGGGAACACCCATTTAAACCATTCTTGTTCCGGAAGTTGCGCCGACTATAAACCAACGGATTTGAATATTTTCGGTTATGGACAATCCGCCCATTCTTCCACGCCGCCACAAATATTGGCTTCTGGAGGAAATAATATTGAAGCTTTCATTTTGGCTCCGGACTATGTTTATGGGGTTAATGGTGGTGGTAATGATGGTGGGGTAACCGGTTCATTAATTGTCAAAAAAGTAATTAACTCTTCTAGTTCCAACCAGATGATCTTTAGCGACATTTCTGGATTAACTTGGGAGGAACTTGTAAGTACCATTGTGGCTCCGCCATCCGCACCAAATCTAAATCCAATTTCTGGTTGGTCAACCAAAGCGACTAATTAATTAGTTGTTTTTCTAGAAGTTTTCTTGCTACCTCAGATCCGGATCTGGACTACAAGGGTTTGGGGTGACTTTCCCGCCTTAGACTTTAGCTTTAGCAAATAATTCATTAACCGTAAAGCTTAACTGGGGCAATAAATCATCCTCCACCAGTTGGTCTCCTTGATAGGTAAGGGGCGGGCGGTCGGGGGCAAAAATAGTCAAACTACGATGGCGATCGCCAATAATCCAGACCCTTTCTACTCCGGCAGCCAGATAATCCAAAGCCTTTTGGGTCATAGCTTCAAAGGATTGATCGGGGGAAATAATTTCCACTACCAATTCCGGGGCCACAGGGCAAAAGTCATTTTCCAGGGCGAAGGGAGTCAATTTTTGGTCAGAAATGTAGGTAACATCAGGCACCGGGGCCCAATCTTGCCCATCCTTTTGCAGACAAATGCCCCATTCGGGATAGGCTTCGCCAGGCAAGGGACAATCTTGGCTATTTCCCCAATCAGACAGGAGAAAGAGTAACGTTCTTTGGAGACTGGAATGGATTCTTTTTGGTGACATTTTGGCGATCGCCGTTCCGTCTTGCAATTCGTAGTTAACTTCCCCTTCCGGTAAACAGGAAAATTCCTCCAGGGTGAGGGGAGGCGGAGTGATGGTTTGACCCATGGCAGTGTCCCTTAAACGATTACCTTTCAAACTAGCAAATTCGTTATGGTGAATATTTTGCGGTGATCCTCCCGGGGCGAGGGGGTTGTCGTAATTATGAGAATTACGTTACATTTAGTTAAGATTTTGTTACAAAACTCCGTTGTCAACAAAATTAATCAATTCCACGGCGTCGGGGAGCTAATCCTCCATGACGGAGTCCAGTCTCCGTTCCACAGTTAACCGATTACACTAAATCCTACGACCGTCTTAACTTTTAAAGTGAGCTAACATATGAAATTTTCCTGGAGAACTGCCCTACTTTGGTCCCTACCCCTGTTGGTAGTCGGCTTTTTCTTCTGGCAGGGGAGCTTTGGAGGGGCAGATGCCAACCTCGGTTCCAACACTGCCAACACCCGCATGACCTATGGTCGCTTCCTCGAATATGTGGATGCTGGCCGCATCACCAGTGTGGATTTATATGAAAATGGCCGCACGGCGATCGTGCAAGTTAGCGACCCAGAAGTAGACCGGACCCTCCGTTCCCGGGTTGACCTCCCCACCAATGCCCCGGAATTGATTGCCCGTTTACGGGACTCCAACATTCGCCTTGATTCCCACCCTGTCCGCAACAATGGCATGGTTTGGGGTTTTGTGGGCAACTTGATTTTCCCCGTGCTTTTGATTGCTTCCCTCTTTTTTCTCTTCCGCCGTTCCAGCAACATGCCTGGGGGCCCCGGCCAAGCCATGAACTTTGGTAAATCCAAAGCTCGCTTCCAAATGGATGCCAAAACCGGTGTCATGTTCGATGATGTGGCCGGTATTGACGAAGCCAAGGAAGAATTGCAAGAGGTGGTAACTTTCCTTAAACAGCCCGAACGCTTTACTGCAGTGGGGGCCAAGATTCCCAAAGGAGTACTCTTAGTGGGCCCTCCCGGTACCGGTAAAACTCTCCTCGCCAAGGCGATCGCCGGGGAAGCCGGAGTTCCTTTCTTCAGCATTTCTGGTTCCGAGTTCGTAGAAATGTTTGTCGGCGTTGGTGCCTCCCGGGTGCGGGACTTGTTTAAAAAAGCCAAAGAGAATGCCCCCTGTTTGATCTTCATTGATGAGATTGATGCCGTGGGTCGTCAACGGGGTGCTGGTATCGGTGGTGGTAACGATGAACGGGAACAAACCCTCAACCAGCTACTAACCGAGATGGACGGTTTTGAAGGCAATACGGGCATTATTATCATTGCCGCCACTAACCGCCCTGACGTGCTAGATTCTGCCTTGATGCGTCCCGGTCGTTTCGATCGCCAAGTGATGGTGGATGCCCCTGACTACTCTGGTCGTAAGGAAATTTTAGAAGTCCACGCCCGCAATAAAAAGTTAGCACCGGAAGTTTCCATCGACTCCATTGCCCGCCGTACTCCCGGTTTTAGTGGGGCTGACTTGGCCAATTTATTGAATGAAGCCGCCATTCTCACCGCCCGCCGTCGTAAATCCGCTATCACTCTGTTGGAAATTGATGATGCCGTGGACCGGGTGGTAGCTGGTATGGAAGGCACCCCCTTGGTGGACAGCAAAAGTAAGCGGCTAATTGCTTATCACGAAGTAGGCCACGCCATTGTGGGCACATTGTTAAAAGACCATGATCCCGTGCAAAAAGTCACCCTTATTCCTCGGGGCCAAGCCCAAGGTTTGACCTGGTTCACTCCCAACGAAGAACAGGGTTTAACCACCAAAGCCCAACTGATGGCCCGTATTGCTGGAGCAATGGGCGGTCGAGCCGCTGAAGAGGAAGTTTTTGGCGATGACGAAGTAACCACTGGGGCTGGTGGTGACCTACAACAGGTAACTGAGATGGCTCGCCAGATGGTAACTCGTTTTGGCATGAGCAACCTTGGTCCCATTTCCCTGGAGAGTTCAGGTGGGGAAGTATTCCTGGGTGGTGGCTTGATGAACCGTTCTGAATACTCCGAAGAAGTAGCCACCCGCATTGATGCCCAAGTACGGCAATTGGCTGAACAGGGTCACCAAATGGCTCGCAAAATCGTCCAAGAACAACGGGAAGTGGTTGATCGCCTGGTGGATCTTTTAATTGAGAAAGAAACCATTGATGGGGAAGAATTTCGGCAAATTGTGGCGGAATACGCCGAGGTTCCCGTCAAGGAACAGTTAATTCCCCAACTATAAAAATTCCCTTCTCCAACCAATTTAGTATGGTCAGCAAGGCCCTGATTCTTCGGAACAGGGCTTTTTTCTTGCGTTCTATTCTTCTGTGCCTAAAACATCTTTCAAGGCGGTGCGGGCGGCGAGGTGGTTGCGGGTGGACATGAGAATTTCCGCTTCCCTTTGTAATCTTTCAGCAGTGTCCTGCAATTCCAACAAACTTTGTTGTTCACTGGCAACGCCATAAAGATTGCCTGCGACCCAATAGGACAATTCCACCGGCAACACGGGCAAATCATCGGGTAATTCCAAGTTCTGATCCGTCAACTTGGCCGACAGGCTAACTACGTCATGCAACAGGCGATCAACTTCCTTGGCCAAGCCATGGAGATCCTGCCCCGTGTATTTGTCGTCAATCCATTCCACTAGACCGACTCGGTAGGGCTTTTCCCGCACATATTCCAGCACCCGAAACCGTTGTTGCCCCAGAGTTAAAACCTTCATCCGGTCATCGGGTAACCTTTGGTAGCGCAATACTTCTGCACAGCAACCCACGTCGGAAATTTCCCCTGTGCTGGGATCAATCATCAACACCCCAAAACGGCGATCGTCTTCCAAGATGGTGTTCATCATCATCCGATAGCGGTACTCGAAAATGTGCAAGGGCAGGGGTCGCCCAGGGAAAAGCACAACTTCAGGCAGTGGAAAAAGAGGAAGTTCCCTAATTGCAACGGAGGATGCCATCTTAATGTTTCGTAATGTTAAGCAACGTACTTCAAATGATAAAGGATTGGGGACTATTTACCCAGTAAGCGCACGCAACCGATCCCGCCAAAGTAAAGCCCCAGCACTGCCCCAGCTAGAAGGGACTGGGTCAGGGGGTCCGTGGAAGGGGTGAGAATTGCCCCCAGCACCATCGCCCCCAAAATGACAAAGCGCCAGCCCTTGAGCATTTGTTCGGAGGAAACGATGCCCAAAAAGCCGAGAACCACTTGAATAATCGGAATTTGAAAAGCTAGCCCGGTGCTAAACATCAACAACAGCACAAACTCAAAATATTTATCAATCGACCAGAGTTGCTCCACCACATCCGCTCCGTAGCTGACAAAAAACTTGAGTGCGGCGGGGATGAGAGCATAGTAAGCAAAGCCCAGTCCAGCAAAAAAAAGTACACTGGAGCCTAGCACCACCGGTCCCAGTAATCGGCGTTCCCGACGGGTTAGACCGGGTAGAACGAATTGAATAATTTGGTAGAGGATAAAGGGGCTCATCACCAGAATGCCGCTGTAGCCTGCTACTTTGACGGAAACGAAAAAGAATTCCCCTGGGGAGAGCTGCAGAAATTTAACTGTGCCTGCCGGGACTTGAAGCCATTGCACCAAGGGTTTAACGAAAATAAAGCAGGCCACTACCCCGACCAAGACCGCCCCCAAAGACAGAAAAATACGAGTTCTGAGTTCGTCGAGGTGATCAAACAAAGACATTTCCACGTCATCGGGCACTTCGTCCAAATAATCGGGGGCAGTTTCCGCGGAAGTGATGTTATCAAGCTGGGTTGACATGGTTTCAGGGCAAGGAAAACAAGTTGCCCCTATTCTGACATTCTCCTGGCACTGATTGCGATGACATGGCAGTTAGCTAGGCGATCGCCATTTGCTCGGCTATGACGGGTTTGCCTAAAATTGACCCGCCCTCAGATCAGAATAATTGCCCAAAAACGAAAATTTAGGTGCGATAATCTTTAAATTATTCTTGAATATAAAAGGAACAGCAAAAAATATTAAATATTACTGATTTTCTTGATTTTTATGTTCCAAAATTAATCTCAAATAAAAAAAAAGAAATAAAAGATAAGTCAGAGAAGTGAATTACTATTTTTTATTGACATGCTAGAATGTAATCTTTTAGTTTTCTCTATATATCATTCTTATTGCTCCAAGCGCCTAGAATTATTATGAACGTTTCCAAAATTGCAGTTTTCGGTTTAGGAGTTATGGGCAGTCCTATGGCTCAAAACCTAGTTAAAAATGGTTATCAAACAGTTGGTTATAACCGCACCCTAGAGCGTCCTTCTGTCCAGGAAGCAGCAAAGGCAGGGGTTAAAGTTGTTACTAGCATTGCGGTGGCGGCGGCAAATGCAGATATTATTCTCACCTGTGTTGGAGATGAAAAAGATGTTCAACAGCTTATTTTAGGTTCGGGAGGGATTGCTGAATACGCTAAACCCCAAGCCTTAATAATTGATTGCAGTACCATTGGTAAAACTGCGGCTTATGAACTAGCTACAAATTTAAAACTCCAGGGTTTACGCTTTTTGGATGCGCCGGTAACAGGAGGTGACGTTGGCGCAATCAACGGTACGTTAACGATTATGGTGGGGGGTGATATTTCGGATTTTGAAGAAGCTTTACCCGTCCTCAAATCCATAGGAGAAAAAATAGTCCACTGTGGTCCCAGTGGCAGTGGTCAAGCTGTTAAGCTTTGTAATCAGGTACTTTGTGGCATCCATGCGATCGCCGCTGCGGAAGCTATACAACTTTCTGAGCAGTTGGGGATTGCCCCAGAGTTAGTAATTGATACTTGTGGCAGTGGGGCGGCGGGTTCCTGGGCCTTGACTAATTTAGCACCGAAAATGTCGGAGGCTGATTTTGCCCCAGGCTTTATGGTCAAACATCTTCTTAAGGATCTGCGCCTCGTCCGGGAAGCCGCTGAAAATGGCCCATTACCAGGGGTTACGTTGGCAGAAAGCTTGTTTACATCGGTTCAATTATTGGGGGGAGAAGACCAGGGTTCCCAAGCCATTATCCGTGCCTATCGCGAAGCTTAGATTAATTTGGATAAAGTATAAAGAGGAAAAAGGTAGATGCCCACTGAAGCAATTTAGCTTTAATAAATTAAAATTTTACTGGAGTAAACATGGATGTTGAAAACTGATTTTACTCCCCATCATTTCAGATTAAAAGGTCCCATCTGCTCAACAATTATTGATGATAAAAACTTTATATGATTTTGATCTCAATCAAGGAATTGAATATTTACAATCCCAGGATGACCGACTTGGTACTTTAATTACTGGGTTAGAAGTTTGTTCATTAACCCATCATCCACCCCGCACCACTCTCTTGGAGGCGATCGCCTGGGGGATTATCGGTCAACAAATCAATATAGTCATTTCAATTAACGATGAGAGAATTTAATGTAAAATTATGGAGTGTACAAAATGAACAGGTTTAAACAATGGCTTACAGTTTAGATTTAAGGCAAAGGGTAGTAGCTTATATAGAAGCTGGAGGAAAAATAACTGAGGCTTCCAAGATATATAAAATAGGAAAAGCCTCGATATACAGATGGTTAAATAGAGTAGATTTAAGCCCAATAAA